>JAEOTV010000124.1 GCA_016839635.1 Promethearchaeota archaeon
CTTTACTTTCAATTCTAAAGCTCATGAATATTTTCCCAAGTTTAATTTTTTACAGTAATCTCTAATATAAGATAAGAATTTACAATATAAATAAAATTCATTAATAATTTTTAAGTCATAGATTTTACTAAAGTTAGATATTATTATTGGCTTCAATAACGGAACGACTACATCTCTATGTAACTAACGTATATTATAATCATTTAGCTATAGATATATAGGCTATTTAACTCGATTATTTCAAATGAACATTAACCTTTTCACGAATAAAATAATTTAAATCTTAATCACAATAACTTCAGGATAATCTCGTTTCATCCCTATTAACCAAAGTCTACAAGTGCAGCAGCACTTGCAGAGTGGTAATTGCCGAAAAAGTAATTTGAGATGGTAAGCTAATGCCTGCTCCAAAACCTCCATAAACTATCTTAGATTTGAAGGTTGATGTTTCTATGGACATGAAGTTAGTGCCTATTCATAGATTTCGAATATAGCTTATTGTGATTTTTTCAATGCTATTATTAAAAAAAGGATTGAATAATTTATTTGTATTCTGTTATTTCACGATAATTAACTAAAATGTAAGCTTTTGACTTTTATTAAAGAACACCTATTATTATTAAAAAAATAAAAACATTCACGCATAGTCCACAAATCAGGATTACTGCTAACACTCTTCTTCCCATTAAAACATTTTGATTGTTAATTTCTTTGCTTTTCTTTCTACCTATTAACATCCCATACATTATTTCATGATTAGCAAAATAAAAAATCAATGAAACTATCCCAACCACCATAAATGTCAAAAGGAGTCCAGAAACATAAGGAAAAAGATTATTTAAATCAGCTAATAAAGAAAGAAGGGGTGGTAAAATTATAAGAACAATACTAAGAACTAAATATTTCTTAGCTTCTTCTTTCGGAATATTTTTGATTGACATTAAAGTCACTATTTTTTTTAGTGTTATAATACATTTAAATAAACCTAATTTTAAATGAACACTCCGATTATTTTATGAAGCCTATGAAATAAGAAGTTTGAACCCATTTATTAAATAATTAAAGCAGAAATGGTGGTTTATAACAAAATAAAAATAAATCTTAATGGATTTAATGGGATAACCGTTTCACGAATATTTTAATTGTTTAGATAGTCAAATTAGTAATATGCTCCCTAAGGGCACTTTCTAATCTAATCATAGCGTCAATCATTTTATCCTGCAATTCATTCCAATAATCTTCATCATTTAATCCATAATCACTAATTCTCCAGCTTATACGACATGCTCTCTTCCCTTCAATACGATCCCAGATTAAACTTCCCTTAAAATCACGTTCTATTAATTCCTTTTTTGAATGAAGTTGATTATAAATTTCTTCATTAACGCTTTCTTTCTCTTTTCCTTTATCAATATATAATTCTGCCATACCTTCATGTTGTCTAATTACATAATTATAAGATAAACCTGATTTTCCTGCACCAGTACCAATCCAACTATATTTACCTGGTTTAATAGTTGAGTGAAGTTTTGTTTTTAAACTAGCTTTATCTAGTAATTGCGTCCAAAATTCTAACCTTTTATAATGTCTCTCAGCATAATCTCGTTTAATTTTTCCAATTTCCTTTGCCTCATCGCTGGGGCCACATATTATTGAAAATTTAGGAGCAGGGGGTGAATCTTCTATCGAATATGCTTCTACTTTAATCAAGTAAAAAGTTGTTTCTGGTGTAGTGTTTTCATTTAACCAATTTATAGCTTTCTTATGTTCTGGTCGTGCTTCCCTACAAATCCAAATTGCAGATTTTGCTTCTAGATTTGTCATATAGGTTAAAACTTTACCTAAATGGTCATGGTTTGTTTTTTCGAGTTGATTTTCAATAATAATTTTATTACCATCTTCATCTTCTGCGAGCAAATCAACATTAAATATCCCAACGGGTTTTTCACGCTCACTAATGTTCAAGTTGATGTCTAATTCTTCATTCAAGAAATCTATATTATTTTCAAGCCATGGTGTAAACTCTAATGCTTCATTTTTCCATAATTCACGTAGAGGTAATTTCTTTAATTTACTAATTCTCATTTAAATTACATGTTCAATTAAAAAATATTGTTTAATAATCAAACTGAGTATATTTTTCTTTATTAAAAAGGATTTATCAATTTCTAATATTTGTTCTTTATTTTTATCAGGTTTAAAATCTAATCTAACAATTCCTACTTCAAAATGGATTTTTAAAGATTAAAGTGTTGAAAATTTCTAATTCCTATTTTATATAAAGATATGGCGGTTATTTCATTTACTTAAAATTTAAAGCTCAAATTTAAATTACTGAAATTGTACTATTATTTTATATAGTGATTCTTATAGAGAATCTTATATATAAAAAGATTTGAAATTTCTTGAAAAGTTATGGAGAAGGGCAACATAATACAAAGGAAATTCTTTTTAGGTGTTATTCCAGATGATTATTTAAAGGGTATTTTAAAGAAAAAGATAAAATCTAGAGAAGAATTAAAGAAGTTATTAGAAAATTTTTTTAAAAAAAAAATAAAAAATCCTGAGAATAAACTAAAAAATTTATCACATTCAAAATTGACAGATCTTTTTATTCAATTTAATTTATTAACTATAGAAGAAGAAAAACATTACTTTCTCCAATTTAGAGATAGTAAAGATCCAATTTTTTATTTATTTAAAATTCAAAAAAATTTTATTAATGATTTGAATAAAATTAAAGAAAAAATTGATAATTTTTTTGAGATTAATAAATTGGATATAAATTACAAATTCTCTGATAACTACAAAACTCAAGAAATCATAAATAATTACATCTATAATTATAAAGATTTTGAATTAATCGATTATAAATTGGATCAAGATAACGAAATTTTAGAATTAAGTTTTGAATATTTAGAAAGAATAAATTATCTTAAAAAAGAATATATACCCAGTTTTGTTTATAATTTAAGAAGTGGTTTTTTATGGTTAGATAGAAATAATCAATTAATTATTATAAAATGTCATGATTATAATATAGTTAAAGCAATTATTTCTGCTTTAGGTACGTTATTTAATTCTAAATACTATAAATTTAATTTACAACAAAGTATTGTTGATAAGATTTTTGATAAAAAAGAAATTGTAAAAAATGTATTAAAGTCAGATAAATATATCAATCCTGATCTAATAGAATCAGTGGTTGTAAGGGATAAAGATTATGCTGAAAAATCAAAAGATCCAAAATACAAAGTTCTTTCAGAGTATCAAAGGAAATCAGGTAGCTATTTAACTAATATTAAGGGTTTCTCTAAAAAGACTAAAATAGATGTAATCGAATCGGGTAAGATATCACTTACAGGAAAAGCGATAAAATTGGATAAATGTCGAGAATGGTTGATAGTTATATTACTCAAAATCATTAAAATTCAAGAAAACTTATTAAAAATTGGTGATATTGATAGTTATATTAAATCTAGTGATTTTATTGAAAGAACAAATTTATATAAGAAAGTAAATAATCAAAAAGCGAGGAAAAAAATATCAGAATTAATAAATAAGATTACTATCTTAAAAACAAATCCTACTTTAAATTATGTTGATTTCAGTTTTTCTTTAGGAATTTCATTTTATTTTGATGAATTTTTAATACCACTCGTAGATTTAAGATGTTCTAATGATGAATGTGATACAAGTGTAATATGTCCAAATAATAAATGTAAATCAATTGAATTTGAAATTAAAAAAAATATTACAAAAAGAACTGTTGAATTAAAATGCAGGTATTGTAATAATGAAATTAAAGTAGACACAGAACTTGAATGTGTTGATGGTCATGCAAATAAATTAGATTTAAGTGAATCAATATTTTTCATTTTTCAACCCTCATTAAAAATGGAATTAAATAATATCTTAAATGGATTAAAATTGAGTTATGAAATTCAAGACGAGAAAGAAACATTTTATATAAAGGAAAATAAATTATATAGAAAAAAATTTAAAGGTAAGATTGTCTATCACTGGGAGGAATTGCCCATATTTAAAGAAATTCCAAAAATAGATGAACTAAAAAATGAGATTCAAAAACAGCAGGTAATAAATATAAAAACAATATTAGAAAAGTGTAGTAATCGAACAAATAAATGTAGAGCTTGTCAGATTTATAAAGCTGATGAAAAAATTTGCCTCTTAAGAATTTTTGCTAAATTATCTGGAGGTCAAGCTCATCCTCATAGTGGAGATGAATTTGGTGATTTTGAATTTCCTCAAAATTTTCCAGAAGGAAGAGAATTAATAATAGGCATAGCTAAAAGCTTCAAAAAACCTCCAAAAAGAAGAACACAGCTCTTATACGATGAACCTTTTGATATTTTAACATTTAAAAAAAATGATAATTTATTAGAACAATTTTTTCAGTTATCTAACAATGATACAATTCATTTCATTATGGTTGTATCAGGGCGATTAATTGATTCAAGATTAAAAGCAGCTCTAATAGAAATTGCTAAATGGAAAAGTAAAAAAATTGTCATAATTGAACCTAAAGATCTAATTCCAATATTCTCAGCTTATTTTTAAAATCATGATCGTTTCACGAAAAATTGAGAGAAATAATTTTAAAATTTTATTAGAACATTTTTAAATTTTTAAAAGAGAATAAAAATATGGATTTATATAATGAAATCATAGAATGACCTAAGATTTAAAAAAACCAGTAAGATTGAATTATATGGATTATGAAAAAATTACTGATAAATTAATTCGAGATGTTTTGATAGACTTTAAATTGGATAAAGTTTATCAAGAATTTTTAGATTCGCTCATTAAATTTGGTGATTTTAAGAATTTAGCTAATAAAGATTTCCAAAAATATTTGGATAATATTGAAATTTAGTAGGTTAAGAAAATAAAAAATGGAAGCAAAATTAAATCAAAATCTAGCAATTGAACTTAATACTCAAGGGAGGAACACTATTCCATATATTGATTATGGTAATATTATAACAATTCATGGAAAAAATGGTGTTGGAAAATCAATGGCAGCAACACTCCTTGAAATTGCTTCAGGTAATTATATATTTGAAAGTGAAAGCAGATTTAAGAAGCTGGCAGGAGTTATCGATTCTTGTGAAATTCAATTTAAGATAGAAGATAATCTTCTGTATAAAACAATCTTAAAACCTCACCTTTGGAGCTTTGACAAAAATTTAAATGGAGTAAATCCACTTACTCTTGGAAAATTCTATAAGGTGGATAAAAACAGGGAAAAAGAAATTGATTTTGAAGAATTTAGAAAGGACATCTATATTAGAACAATACGAGGTAATGAAAGCTTAGAGCAACAAATCTTTTTCTTTAAAGATATTTTTACTGCAAAAATTAGTCAAAAACTTAAGCAATTAGATGATAAAATTGATTTTTTAGAAAAATATCTAAATTTGCTTAACCTTAATGAACTAGAAAAAATTTCAGATGGATATATTCAACTACAGCAAAAGCATAACGACGAGCTAAATAAAATTAACAACTTTGAGAATAGCATAAGAAATAGAAGAGCAAATATAAAAAATATTGAGGAAAAGCTAAAAATTTTACAACAACTCATAAAATCAACTGGTAATGACCTAGAAACTCTAAAAAAGAATAAAAAAGTAGAAGAGGATAAACTTTCAAAAATTAAAACAGAGCTAGAAAAGAAGTATAAAGAATTATCAAATATTAAGCTGAAAAAGGATGAGTTAACAACTTTACTTGATAAGAAAACTAAAGAAACTTTTAAAAATCTCAATAAACTCAGAAATGCAAAAGAAAATTTGGAAAAGCAATTGATTTCTAAATATAAATTACATCTGGATAAAAAAAAAAGTATAAAAAGCGATATTAAAGAAATTAAAGATAATATCGGGAATTATCAAAATAAAATAAAAAGTTATAAATTAGAAATAGAGAAATTAAATAAAAACAATGAGAGCATAATTGAAATTAATAAATATTTAACTCAACTCAGAGATATTTGCAGTAAAGCAAGTTCCCATGATTTTGGGAAAGATAAGTTAATTAAAGCAACAACCGATAAAGAAAGTTTTGTTTCTTTTTCTTTCGAAGAATTATATAAGATTTTTCATGAGAATAATATTGAATTTAAACAAGATAAGGAGCTAAAAGAGTACCAAAGTAAAGTTGAGAATTATAATGAAGAGATAAATGAAAATAGAAAGAAGTTAAATGCGTTAAAAGAATACAGTAAAATTTTAGAAAAAACTTCCCAAATAGAAGCAGATCTTAAAGGAAAAGGTTCAACAATAGACAGTTTTATAGATATAAATACACAATTTGAATCATTAGACAAAAAACGTATTAATCAAGAGACATTTATTAAAAATTTGGATAAGGAAATTTTAGAAATTAATCAAAAAGTTCAGGAATTAGACAATTTTATCAAAGAATTGGAAACTATGCCCACTCAAACGTCCTTACTAAAAGAATTAGAGAAGATGGGGATCAAAATAGATAAAAACGGATTAATAGAGGATATATGTAAGCAACAATGCCTTGAAATTCAGAAAGAAGTCAATAATCGTCAAGTTGAACTAAAAGCCATGGTGGATGATCAAAATGTAACCAAGCAGAGATTGGGAATAACTAGGGAAGCTTTAGATAAGGCTACAAAAGTTATAAAAAATTATGTTAAAGATTTTGGCTATACTCAAATAGGTGAATTTTTAGATTATTTAAAACCTCATATGGAAAAATTTCATAGGTATATAGAAAACACAAAAAAACTTTATAGTCGCTTAAAGATACTAAAAGATGATATTGAAAAAGTAATAAATGGGATAAAACCAAAAAATGAAACACATTTAAAAATAATTAATATTGAATTTGATAATATCTTTAAAAGATTATATGAGAAAAATGAATTTTTTGAATATGTTTTCAAAAATTATTCAAAAATTAAAAAATTTGATATTATCAATAGAACAATAATATTCAATACACTTGAAGGCCTGGAAGAGAGTCGAGATTTAGAAGAATTTTCAAGTGGTGAAAAAACTTATGCTTATTGTCGTTCGATTATATCAATGACAGCAAATATAGCAAAATATAATATTATTATCTTAGATGAGTCATATGCTTTACTTGATCGTGAACATAGTAAAAATTTATATCAATTTCAAAAGCAAATGGTTCAAGAAAAAGGAATCACAAAATTTATTAATATACTTCCATTGAAAGAAAATCTGGATGATTTAATCAATTCAGTAGAAAAAAATCTGAAACAAGAAGAGAAATATCCAGATTCTGAAAATCTTATACATCTCAAACATCAGCTAAATATTCTTAAATCCTTTCAGGAAGAAGTTTCCTCAAAACATTATTATCAAGAAATTAATTACCCTGATGAATTAAGAAAAGAAATAAATGTTAGTTCTGGGATAATTCAAAATTCTAGTTTAACTATGCTCCTAACTGATTCTTCAGAAAAAGAACTTCTTTTTTCTTTTATATTAGATGGTTCAAATATAGCTCGTCACAATCGTGGATCAGAAAAGGCACATATTCGAGATGTGTTAAAATGCAAAAAGAAACTTGAAAATTTAGGAGTTCCTGAAAACAGCATCTTCATTGTTTTTGGTGCGGGATTAAGACATTACATTCCGGAAAGAGATAAAACATTATATGAAAGTTTGCTTACTTTAGAAACTGTTAATCAGGCTCCAGCAGAGAGAGATGATGATTGGTTTATAATTAAATTTGCTATGGATCATGATTCATATATAATAACAAATGATAGATACTTGAATTATAGAGAAAAATCATTATCTTATGAAGAATTTATTAAATCTCACTCAATTCACTATAGTATAATAGGAAATGATATTATCTTTGATGAAGGGTTTAGAGAAAAAATTAAATCAATAATGACTTCAAAAAATAAAAACAAATAAATTAAAAAAGGCTATAATAGAATTAATTTTATTTAATCATAAAAATGAGCATAATACGCGATTCAGTATACTTGAAGGAATTAAAATTTTGAATATTATTAAATCAATTATATTAGAATTTGGACCTTGTGCCAAGCTGGAGATACTTGATTATTTGAGATCTGACTTATTTTATAAAAAAGGTAATTATTCTCCTATAGAGTGGACTCGTTCTAAAATCCAATATCAATTAAAAAAGATATCTCAAAAAGATAAAAACATTTTCAAATTTAAAAGTAATAATGGTTTTAAAGTTCGCTATGGTATATCAAAATTCAAGTATTATTCATTAAAGGAGCCAAGATATATAAGAGTAAAAGGCTATATAAGGCGATGCATGTTTTGTGGGATGCCTATGTATGTTTATGATTCAGAAATATTTCATTTTAAATATAAATGTAAACATTATGAAGAACAAAAATGTTTTGAATTATTGAAGTTAAATACATTTTGGGCGATAATCTCCCCAAACTATGTCCATGGGATACTTGATGATTTACAGTCTGGCACAATTAGATTACCAGGAACGAATCAAAATAAATCAAATAGACAAATTCATTCAGAATTATGGTTGATAAATGAAAAGGCACGAGAAAAAGAAATTATTGAGACAGATCGCTTGCTACCCATTAAAGCTGAAGAATTTATTGTTTAAGAATGTGCTATATTTCTTTTTTGTTTTAAATGATTAAATTTTTGGGAATCCAAAAATATTTTAGAGATAAAATCAAAAATACTAATTGACGAAAAGGAAAAAATCATAAAAATCATCATTTATAACTAAGGAGGGTTTTGGAATAATAATGACGAGTAATTTAACAGAAATTAAAGGAATTGGAGATTCAATCTTAAAAAAGTTGAAAAAAGCGAATATAAAAAATCTCGATGATTTAGCAAAGTCAACAATTGATTATCTGACTAAAATAGATGGTGTTGGAGAGAAGTCTGCTAAAAAATGGATTTTCGCTGCTAAAGAGTTTTTAAATTCTCATGGCATTTCTAAAAAGATTAAAGTTAAAGATTATGCATTAGAACAGAAGGTTGAAACTAAAGCTATGGTATTTTCTGAAGAAATTTATTCAATTCAATCGGAAATAAAAAAAATACATAATAGAATAGATAATATGGATTATCGTTTAAAAAATATTGAGAATAATTTTTATAAATCAAAAAATATAGAAAAATCGATTCCTAAAATTACAGAAGAACATTTTTTAAGGACTTTAAGAGTTGTGTATGATTCTTTAGAAAAAAAAATTGAAAATTTTGTTCCTATTTCTGCTTTAACTGAAAAGCTTAAAGAATACATCCCATGGTCGACTGAAAAAATTCATTCTGAAATATATAAATTATTCATGAATTATAAGGTAGATTTACAACCAGGTAAAAGATTTGATGGGAAACCACTAGTTCAGGATGGAAGAAAGTTTGTATGGTTTAAATTTAAATCTTAAAAAGATAAATTAAGAGGCTTAAAAATGGTTTTGAATGATTTCGGTGAATATAAAGGTTGGTTCAAAAAATGTAAAGGAAACCTATTGAACTCTGAATATTTAAATCCATTTCCTAGACCTCCTATTGCTGTTAATCTTTATAATAATCCTCCCATATTTTGTTACGGAAGAGATGAGTATATAGAAGAAATATTAAATGAAGTTAAGGACAGCATTAAAAATCCTGAACCAAATTTAATAAGAATAATCGGAAAACAAGGAATTGGAAAATCAACAGTAATCTGTTGGGTAATGAAAGAATTAGAAGAAATATATGATGTCCCAATTGTATACTTAGAAACAAGCGCTCAGCCTGAAGATTTCAATATGAAATCGCTATATAGGCAAATAATTTCTATAATAGAAAAGAGAGATATCCTTAATAAGCTTATCTTTAATAGTATAAGTAAATTCATAAAAGCCTTTAAAGATGCGGGAGGAAGACTTTATAAGGAAATTTCAGAGAAATTTTCGGGTGAAGAAATTGAATACTTAATCAATAATTCTGAGTTTATAAAAAATAAGATACAAGATCCAAGTTTTAATCAAAAGTTTTTTGACTTATTAAAGAACAATATTATCCTAATAAAAGATTACATCCCAGTAGATCCTAATTTTTTATTGATTTTCTGGAAATCACATGTCCAAAATCCAGAAATAATTAAAACTTCTAACGCTTTTAGAGGAAATATGTCCTATGAGGGGTATAATATAGAAACAGATTATGATGCATCCAATTCTATAGATGAGTTAATTAATTTTAATCGGTGGTTATTTAACAATGAAACAGTGTTTGTTTTAATATTTGATCATTTAGAAGCGGGAATCTCTGAACAAAAAGAAGGTGTTTATTCTAATCTATTCTCCCTTCTTTTAAATTTAAGACATAAGAAATATTTAACTATAATAATTTCTGGTACTTTAGATGCATATAGTGCTTTTGATGAAATACTTCAAGAAGATCAAAAATTACAACTAGATAATTGGTCAAAAACAATTGCGTTAACAACTTTAAAGCCAGATAATGTAATTCGAATAGTAAATGAATATTTATCTATTTTTTGGAATAAATTTAATTTTCAACCTCCTCCGAAAAATGCATTATTCCCATTTGGAGAAAAAAGTATTAAATATTTGTATGAAAATAATGGTTTAGATTTACGTAAAACGTTAAAAAATCTATATGAACTCATTGAAAAATATAGATATGAAAAAGAATTAGAATATGTTGATGACTTTTTTAAGGCATTCAAAACTTTTAGAAAAAGAGAAGACGTAGCTCTCTCTTTTATAGAGCAACAAGAATTAGTTAAAAAATTAATGGATAAATCTATTCAAGATAAAAATCGATCAACTTTAGTTGAGATGGCATTATATCAATTTTTTGATATAGTAAGGAGTCACCCTGATTATAAGTATCTTACAGATGTTAAACATGAACCCCCCTTAGGAAGATCGGAAAAAAGACCAGATGTATTTCTAGAATTTTTTGGTAATGAGGGACAACAATATGTTAAAAAATTAGGTATTGAAGTAAAAATGTATCGCAAAACTGATAAAATCTCAAAAGGAGATATCAATAAAACATATATTCTATTAAAAGAAAATGCTTTAGATTATGTCACATGGATATCCAATGTCCCCTTGGATATTAAATATAGATATAGTTCAATTTCAAAAGAATTAACAAAACATATTGGTAGAATAAGTCCGTTGGATGATCTAGAATTAGCATATATTGCATTTATGGTATATTTTAATGAAATATATGGTAGAGACCCTAAGATAGAGGAAATTGAGTTTACTCTTAATAAGATCGATTTAAATCCATTAAATATGAGAGAGAAACTGAAAAGTTTACCAAAGTTAACTGAAATTGAACTTCCAAAACCTTCAATAGAAATTACTTCATTTTTGAAACCTGAAGAAATTATCATTAAAACTCCTATAAGGGATAATTCTATTAAACCTAGAAAACCACCTAAAGTAGCCGTTGAAATAGGACAAGAAGAAATAAAATTAGAAGTTGAAAAATATATTAAAAGTAAATCTAGGACAAATCAGCAAATAACAAGTCATTATACGATCAAAGCAATTCAAAACGCTTTAAATCTTAAAGATCAAGATACAAAATTGGATGAAGAGATATGGGCAATTGCACTTAATATTTCTAAAAGTTATGGATTTAAACATTCTCCAAAAACAATCTATTTTTGAATATAATTCTAAACAAATACTTAGAATTCCTCCATATTATTTCTTCTTAAATTTTATAAAGAAAATCTTTAATTATATAATTGTTAACAATTTTGTTTAATCAAATCATAATTCAAAAATATATTTTGCACGGTTGATATAATTTATGGAGCCCCAAATCAATTTCGATTTAAATCAAATCCAAAATATTGATGAAACTGTTCAAACTCAAGTTGAAAAATTTCAAAGTATAAGAGATTTAGTAAAAAATCTAAAGTTTGTACCAATTGACCCTATTGGAACCTATAGTTCAGTTACTTATAAATCTATAGATGGCGGAAAAATGGGGATTTACTTTGATCCATTTGAGCTAGATTATATTGTTATTGCTGATTCTTTTGGAAATGAATTAATGAAATTTCTTGTGCCGAAAGGTAAAGAATTAGAAACAGCAGATTTCATTTTTATGGATGAATTTTCGATTATTCAAAAGTTTTTATACCTTTTAGGGTTGAAATCGGTATCTCAAAGCTCTGGAATTTTAAAAAGTTCTAAGATTGCTATGGAAATTGCTGAAATTGCTTCCATTTTTGAAAGATTAACAAGACATAAAAATGAACCATTAATTATAATGAAAGATGGTTTATTAAGAACAATTGCGTTAAAACAAGAACACATTGAAAGATTAATATCTATTTTAA
>JAEOTV010000125.1 GCA_016839635.1 Promethearchaeota archaeon
AATTATTATTTAATTATTTTTACTTTTTTTCCTAAGGCTTGACCTGGAACACCAGCTTTCTTGAAGTGAGCTCTTACCGCTCCATTATTTCCATGAGCTCGAGTCATAACTCCCTTTAATTCTTTACCAGTAGGAGTGATCCAAACAACAGTCCTCCCAATAAGCTTATTAGCATCTTTTCTTGTTTTTATATTAGGGAATACTAATATACAGTGTTTTTGGTGTATTGTGTGGCGACCTCGTTTATAGTTTGAGATTACTCCTTCCATTCCAAGCATGTTTAACTTGTTTAATGACATTAGATAAAACCTATTTAATAATTACATCAATCTATTATCTGAAAAATATTTCAAAACTATTAAATTTTTTTAATTAGTTTATCTTATTTTGAAAGTGTTTGTTCATTCATTTTTTTAATTTAAATAAGGTGAATAAAATTTGAAGAAAGATAAAACAGAAGTGGAAAGTTTTTTTGATCAATATGCTAAAGATTACAATTATGATGATCTTCCTCCTGGAGCTATGAGGTTTGCTGACGATATAACTTGGCACTTTATAGTAAAATATTTACCAAAAAATTTGAATGCTAAAATATTAGATGCTGGAGCAGGAGAAGGGTATTGGACACAGAAACTTATTGAAATTGGTTATAAGAATATTACATTATTAGACATTTCTCAAAATATGTTAAAGGAAGCAAAAAAAAGGTTTTCAAAAATAAATTTTGAAATTAATATTCAATTTATTAAAGGAGATATTATTAATATGAAAGAACTTGAGGAAAATACATTTGATTATGTTTTTTCTCAATATGATGCTGTATCTAATTGTATGGAACCAAAATTAGCTATGAAAGAATTAGCAAGAGTTGCAAAAAAGAATTCTTATATAATTGTTTCTTTAGATACAAAATTTAGTAGGGTATTAACATTTATTGAAGCTGAGCAGATATCCGAACTTAAAAAACTTCTTAAAACTAACGTTTCAAATGAAATGGGTTTTCCTTCATACAACCTTACATGGGAAGAATTAGAAGAATGTTATACAGAAGCGGGATTAAGAGTCCTTGAAGTCGTTGGAGCTCCAGTTTTTGTACATCTGGTTAATGAAGAAATATTAAAGAAGTTAGAGTCGAATCCAGAAATTAGAAATGAACTTTTAAAAATAGAGCTACAAAATTGCACTAATAAATCCCTGGTAAATTTTGCAGGTCATCTTCAAATGATTGGAAAAAAAGCATAAAAGATTTTTTTGGATTCTATTCTTAAATTTATTTTAAAAAAAAAAGATTTTTGTTTTAACTCACTTTTAATATAAAACAATGAGAGTTTCTTTCAATAAAATAATAATTTCACCGGAAGATTCTATTGGCAGACCAATGGCAGGTTATACCAGAAAAAATCCTTGTTTGGGAAAGTTAGATGATATTTATGCGTATGGAGTTCTGATTGAAGGAAAAAGCAAGGAAAAAGGACAAAATCTACTTTTACTAATTTCACTAGATTTATTGAAAATCCCAATAGCTCTCTGTAATTATATTAAGAAAAAAATTAAAGAAAAATATCCATCTCTGGAAGGTGACCAAATTCTAATTCATTGTACCCATACTCATTCAGCACCTGATCTCACTGGTGAATTTTTCTGGCCAGGAGGTTTATTAAACGTAATGAAAGGAATAATGTTCGGTAGAAATCGCAGTGACCATTATATTGTATGGCTAGTAAATCAGATAGTCAAAATGGTTGAAGATTTAATTAACAATTTAATACCATGCAAAATGGCATGGTCAAAGAAAAAGTTTAATCCCGATATTGTTATAAATAGACGACATCCAACTCGCCAATCAATTCCAGAATTAGGTGTAATTAGTTTCATTAATTTAGAAAATAATAACTTAATTGGATTTATTATTAATTATTCTTGCCATCCAACAACATTATCTTCTCAAAATAGCAAGTTATCGGCAGATTATCCCGGTAAGGTTATAGAGAGAATTACTCAACTTACCAATAACAAAGTTGGTGTGATTTTTTTTAATGGTACTGCAGGAGACATAAATCCTATTACCACTTGTGGAACAAACTATCAAAAATTAGAACTTGATAAATCATCAATTTATGATCAATTAGGCTCATACAATCACACAAAAAAAATAGGATACACTATTGCTGAAGAAGCAATAAATTTAGTCAAAGCGAAAGCTACAAAAGAGTATTATAATAATTTAGAATTTCAATTCTATTTAAAGTTCTTCTGGATTCCAATGAAAGATTTTAAATATTTCTCGAAAACTTGGTTCAGGAACAAAATAATTTATTGTCTTAAAAAATATCTTTTATTGAAAGTTGCGAAAATAACCTTAAAGGAATCCAACTTTCCTGCTTTTACTATAAAGCGAAAAAGATTCAATATGCAAGCAAAAACAGTAATACAATTTATCAAATTCAATTTGAAAAATGATTCAAATTCAAAGACAGTTGGTATCATGACTGTACCTGGGGAACTTTTTGAAGATTATGGTAATTTATTTCTTAAAAAATCTCCTACCAGAAGAGAGCATTCCTTTATATTTCAAAACTCTAATGATTGGATATCGTATTTATTTCCTGCTAAGGATTATATTGAAGAAGGTGGATATGAGCCGCTTGCTAGTTTTAGTCCCGTATGTGGGTATTTTATAAAAAAAAAGATGTTGGGACTCTTTCAAGAAATTGAAAATAGATGAATTTAAAGAACTCTCAATTTATCATTTCATAAGATTTATTCCAAGCCTCTAAATTGATAAATTTTAATTTCTCTTGGAATTTCTCTTCAGAAATTTTA
>JAEOTV010000059.1 GCA_016839635.1 Promethearchaeota archaeon
ATGCAATCATTACAATTCAGTCCGAATTCTGCTACCTATGCTATTCAAATAACAATGGATAGACCCGAACCGGGAGGATTGAGCGGTGCTACTTTAAGAGAGGCTATTTCATGGGGAAAAATAAATGAAACTGCTAAATATTCAACAATAATATCTGATGCTACAATTGCTCTACCTATTATATTATGGTTTTTAAAGAAAACTAATAGTAAAAAGAAAAGCTAGAACACACCTTTTAGCTTTTGATCAATGGTTTGTGTATCTGTTCCAAATATTCTATCTAGGTTTTGTTTAAAGGGTTTAAATTGAGATACTTCAGATAGATTCTTTCCTGTATTCAATGTCTTAAATTCTTTAGATACTTGTTTCAACAATGGTTGTATAATTTTCCGTATATATTTTTCAATTCTCTTCACTTTATCTAAAATAGCATAAGAAATTAAAAGTTCTGGCTCAAAACTATCTTCGCCTGTAATTTCATCCTCAATAAATGCAATAAGAAATTTCTTTCCTTCAAAATATTCCACGAGATCTTTAGAAAAAGTTGATTGAGCAAAATTTAGAATAGCTGTAAGCAGACCGCTTCTTAAATCAGTATCTATTTTTCCTTTTGTGGTTATATGATAACTCTTTTTCACTAAAGTAAATCCTCTGAATAACAAGCCTGCTTCTCGAACTACCATTTTTAGACATTTTAAATTTAATAATTTAGTTAAATAGTATTATCTACAATATTTGTTATCAATTCAATATTTTAATTATAATAGTTTTATATAATAAATTCTTTGATTAAGAAACTAATTAAATTATCTAAAGATATTCAATAAAAAATATTATCTATCCAAAATTTCTCTTAGTTATGATCACTAAAGAACAAATTAGATTATGTGCTGAGAATATTACTAAAAGTGTAAACATGAAAAAAGAAGGTGAATTCATCTATATAAAAGGTAACACATTTAGCCAAGAGCTTTTGGAGGAGATAGGTTTAAGTGTTCTTAGAAAAGGAGGAATTCCCCATATTAGTGCAACTAGTGATTATTATGAGGAGTCGATGTGGCAAGATGATCGAATTAAAGCGAATACAATACAAAATGCACCATTACCCTTTCTGGAAATGATCAAAAAAATCGATGCTTACATCGTTATTGAATACCCCGAAGATCCTATGATTCGAAATAAAGCTCCAGAAGAAAAACTTAAAGCTTATCAGAAAGCTGCTGCACCATTACGAGAAATATTATATGCTCTCAAGAAAGAATATGAACCAGGAAAAAGATGGTGTTATGCTGCTTGGCCTTCAGAGAAAGCTGCGAATTTCTATAATGTTGATTATAATCTTTATGAAAAATTTATTGTTGATGGCATGAGTATTCCTTTAGAAGAAATGACAGCTATTACCAAAAATTTAGGAAAGTTTTTCGAAAATGCTAAAAATGTACATGTGAAGGATGATTTTGGTTCAGATTTTTGGGTTTCTATAGAGGATCGTCCTATGTATCTTGATGATGGATTCCTTTCTGAAGAACAGTTAGCTTCAGGGGATTTGGGAGGAAATTTACCGGCGGGTGAAGTTTTTTTCCCTCCACATGAAAAGCAAGGAGAAGGGAAGTTATTTTGTCCATTAACGATTGAGAGATATTCGAATAAAATTTTGAAAAATATAGAACTTAGTTTTAAGGATGGTAAATTATTGATGGATACAGTTTCAGCTGATCACGACTTAGATCTCATAATTGACGCTTTTAAACAAGCAGAAAAAATTGATATCGAAAATAACGTACCAGAAATTAGGACATATAATGTTGCTGAATTAGGTATTGGATGTAATCCTGTAATAACTAAAGCAATTGGATATATACTTACAGATGAAAAAATTAATGGAAGCGTTCATGTTGCTTTTGGCTCAAATAAAGGATTTGGAGGAACCTCAGCATCTCAAATGCATTGGGATTTTGTAACCGAACCAAAAGTTAACATGACAGTAGAATACAAGGATGGTGCTAAGAAACAGATAATGGAGAATGGAAAACTAATTGATGGATAGTCTATATCATCTTATTATTTAATTGACTCTGTCTAAAACAAATTTTCTAAAAATTGAATTATTTTCTCTAATACTTTTTTTTTGAATGTGATACGGTCTGTTTTGAAATTAAATTCGTAGACAGAAGTTATTTTTTCAGTTGAGATGCCTATATAAACAAGGCCTACTGGTTTTTCTGGCGTCCCTCCAGTTGGACCTGCAATTCCACTAATCCCAATTCCGATATTAACATTTGAAAGCATTCTTATATTATATGCTAATTGTCTAACAACATTCTCAGATACTGCACCAAACTTGTCAATAATTATCGGATCTATATTAAGTAGTTCAATCTTAGCTTGATTGCTATAACAAACAATTCCCCTTTCGAAGACATTTGATGCCCCAGAAATATTAGTCAACATATGTGATATATAACCCCCGGTGCAGCTTTCAGCAATGGAAAGCTTTAGATTTTTCTTTGAAAAAGAAATGATTAGTCTTTCTATTCTCTCTAAAATATCCATGAAGTCAATTACCTCTGAATTTCAAATTTTTTTCCACATGATCCACAAAATAAAGCTCCTTTATTTAGAATTTTACCGCAATGGGGACAATGCCATTTTATTATGGATTTTTTAGTGGGTGCTAATGTCTTATAAATTTCTGGTTCTTTATTTCCAAATGGTTGATAGTTCAGATTTTTTTCAGAAGTCTTGTTATAACATCTTGGACAGGAATCTTTTTTTTGTAAACCATAATAAATGAGATATGGATTGATTAATAAAAAACCCCACATGATAAAGATAAAAAGAAATACTTCTGATAAAATTGATAAAGATATAATGGTAATCGTGGAAAATACCATGAGCATGATTATTACAAAAACTCCAAATATTTTAATATTAAATCTTGGTCGCGTAGGAAACACATTCATATCGCAACTCTTACAAAAGTCCATATTATTTATATCTTGAACTTCAAATCTCAATGTAAACATTTAAAACGAGTTGTTATTATTAAATAATAACAAATAAAATTAAATAAAAAAATATTATTGTATACTTTTGATAAATATTGCATTAATAACAGAA
>JAEOTV010000060.1 GCA_016839635.1 Promethearchaeota archaeon
ACAGTCTTTTGGAATCCAATCTAAAGGTCTTTCAATCTCTATATTATTCTGGATCATAAGTTCTGACATTAGAGGATAAATACCTTTATGAGCAATAGAACGATCAGGATTTTGAATATTTTTTATCCGCATTTTATATCTAGCAATTCTGACAATATCAGCAAAATTAATATCTTTAGGGCAATGTTGCAAGCAACTATTACACATTAAACAATCCCATAATATCTGACTGTCAATTATCTCATCTTCAAATCCTTCTAATATCATTTGAATAATTCTACTCGGTGTAAATTTTTGAACTTTACTGATTTGGCATACACCTGAGCAACGAGCACATTGATAACATTTTTTTAATAAATTAATTAAATCTGGTTCATAAATCTTTTTTATGTATAAATTTAATTCATTTTCTTTGTCTTCTACCTTTTCTAATTTTTCTATTTCAGTTATAAGGTTCACTTCCTTATTTTAAACTTTTCATAAATTCATTTCTTCGTTCTATTTTTGATTCAGAAAATTTAGTAATTAGGGCTTTCATATCTATTTTTGCATTTTTATCGAGATGCAGATTTTTAATTACACTCTTGTCTAAAGCATCTTGAAATAGTTGTCTACCTTTTTCAGTACGTGGAATTATAGTGGTAAATTTATCTGGGGATGCAAGCCCTCCAAACGAAATATCTGAATAAATATTAGTAAAATCGATACAGGAATGACAAGCTGGACGGATATAATTAACTAATTTATTAAAAGGAATATGGATAATCTTTTCTTTTGAGCTTTTATCTTTTAACTTTAAAATTAAATCTTCTTTAATGTTAATTTTTATTATATCTTCGAATTTAATCTTAAAATCTTTTTCAAATTTCTCGATTTGAGATTTTTCGAATAGAAAATTGTGATAACAGAATAAACCTAAACAAATCTCAATATGCTCTGAGGGGGTAACACCTAAAGCCTGCATACATCTAATAGTATAAATTTGACATGGTGTTCCCACAATTGCTAACTTTTTAAATTTATAATGACTTAATTGAGGAATAGAGCGCGTATAAGTGCTAAACCTCTGTACTTCATCTACTTGGGGAGATATATTCAATACAGTTCCTGAGGCTTTAATTAGATCCTCTTTATTCTCTGCAAACATAGATTCTCGTGAAAATGGACCTTCAGCTTTAGATACTATTGCTCCATCAATAATTTTTTTTTCTATTAAGTAATTTAAAAGTGTATTTACTACACCTCCATCTGTTCCATACTTTAGGAATTGGTCATCTGTAGTTTGACACGAATAGATATCTTCAGCAAATCCAAATGGCATCAATGTAAAGTCAGTGAATTGATAAGCCTTATTAAGATCATCATCCAAAATATTGGTCTGAGGGCATAAGTAATAACATATACCACATTCAAGGCACGCGTCCTTATTTATATACTCTGGAGGGGAATTAGGCTTTTTAAAACCTATTACACTTTCAAATGCTGCTGAACAGAAAGAAGTGCATCCTCCGCATTCTTGGCAGATTCCTTTTTCATGAACTTCCTTAATTAAATCTTGAAATGTTTTTATACTCATAATAATTTGACATTACTCCTTTTCTAATATAATTGGTTTACAATTTTTTCTTTTGGTGCCTGCAATCCTTTCTAATAAGGGCTGTCCGGGTTTAACATCTTTTAAACTCTTTGATTCTATTAAACCTGCTTTAATTACCTCTTTGTATATTTTTTCACCTTTTTTATTCCGAGTTATAACTGTAGACCAACCACTAGGTGAACCAATTGATCCTACAGAAATATCGGCATAATCGGCAGTTAAATCCTCACAAAAATGACAGTTATAACGAGCATAGGATTTAACTTCCTTCAAGGGTACATTTAAATCCTCATCAGAATCTAAGTGTATGATAAATTTACCCCCACTTATGTCCATTTTTGTTACTTTATTAAAATCTTTTTGAAATTGTTCATTGATTAAGTTAAGGACCCCCTCATATGGAAATGATTCCATACAAAAAAGCCCTATTCTATATTTTATATTTTTGAAAAAACCTACTCCACTCGGAAACAAAGTACTCTTTTCTAAGGCGTTCATCATACAAGGGACACCTACAACCGCAATATTTTCATAATTTTTTGTATCATCTATAATCCTCAAAGTTGAGGCATTAGCATATTTAGTACCACTTGTTTTATAGAGCTCTTTAACATCTTCTATTATTACGGGTTCAGGTTTCCATAATTCCTCTGAATGTTTTACAGCTACAATTGCTTCAACAAGTTTATTCTTGAGTAAATATTCAAGTATAGAAGTTACAATCCCACCGTCTTGTCTTACTTTTTTAATCTCATCCTTTGTGGTGGTAGCAGAATAGGTACTAACATAACCATTAATTTTATCTGAAAAATTTAAAGATTTATTAAGTTTATTTATAGTTTTACCTGCTTGTTCAATTGAAAAAGATCTTGGGCAAATTGAATAACATAAGCCACATTTCATGCAAGTTTCATCATCTATCTCCAATGTATCTGCAGATACAGTTATTGCATTCACAGGGCATATGGATGAACACAATCCACATTGACAGCATACTTTAGAATCAAAAACAATCGAAACAGGTTCAAAAAAATGTTCAATAAATACATCAGGTATATCTATAACTTGATACCTGTAGAAATATTCTTTTTCTTCTACTTCTTTTTCTTCTCCCTTTATTTTCTTGATAACTGTCTTTGTTTTAGTTTCAATAAGTTCTTCAATATATCCTTGTTCCTTTAGATAAATAATATCACGAATAACGTTTTCAGAAGGAAAATCTTTTACAAGTTTTACAATTTCGTCTAAAAATAACGGTTCCTTCTTTGTTAATTTTTCTATCACTAATTTACGTTCTGTTTCAGCATCAATCATCGAATCTAGAATTTCATAAAAATCATCTTCAGTATATTTATCAATTTTCAAAATATCATCTTTTGCTTCGAAAAATGCCCTAATTTGAAAATTTTCTACCGCTTTATAGGTTGCATCCATTAGATTCTTGGGTGATATCCCATTGAAATTTTCATTTTTTGAAATCTGAACCATATTTCCATCCTTCCGGATTACATTTATTTAATATATTTTTATTTTTAATTGAATACTAATTAAAAACCCCATCCTTCGCAAGGTAAGTCCTCTTATAACTAAAATTTGTTTATAAGAATCATTCTGCAGGGGTAGTTATAACTTGTTGTGGTTCAATTTTTGGGGGCTCCTCACTTAAGTTAAGTGGATTAGGTCCGGCTTTCTCAACTTTTTCTAAGGCGTCTTCAACACTTTTTACAAATTTCTCCGATTCTGCACCACTTAACCAATACATATTTATTCTTTGATTTCCGAAACCACGAGATTCTAAGATTCTATTTGCTAAATCTATATGTCTTTCGGCTGTGAAATTACCTTTTTTAAACTGACATTCATTAGGGCGTCAACCAACAACCATAACACCATCAGCTCCCGCGCGAATACTGTAGAGAATGTGCTTAACATCAACTCTACCAGTACATCTCACCTTTATAATTTTTACTGCAGGAGTATATTTTAATCGAGAAACCCCAGCTAAATCCGCCGCACTATATCCTCACTTTAAGCAGGCAAAAACAATTAAATTATAAGTATATTCCATGTCTGTTTAATCACCTCCTAAAAGACCGTCAATTTCAGCAAATAATTGATGATCTCGATAATATCTGATATCAATTGCTTGAGTAGGGCAACATGTAGCACATATACCGCATCCATCACAATTTATTTCATCAATGAAAGCACCGATATCTTTTTCAATTCTGATGGCGTTTTTAGGACATTCTTTTTCACACCGTCTACAAGAAATGCAAAATTCGCTATCCACCTCAGCAGTAATTAGCTCTATATCGATTTGTCCTGGTGATGTTAACTCAGCTACTTTACTAGCTGCTGCTCGAGCTTGAGAAACGGAATAAGAAATATTTTTCGGTCCTTGAGCAAATCCAGCTATAAAAATTCCTTTTGATTTAGTCTCTTGTGGCAATAAACCAAAATGCGATTCTGTGAGAAAGCCATAAATATTAGTATCAAGATTTAAAACCTTTACAATTTGTTGAGTACCTTTAGAAGGAAGTGCTGCTGTAGATAAAACTACTAAATCAGCATCAATTTTTACAATTTTATCTGTTAATGATGAATAGACTCGAACTTTCACATTTTTAGTTTCAGGATCTTCAGAGATTTCGCCTACTTTTCCGCGAATCATTCTAATACCTGCATCTTTAGCTCGTTCATAATATTCTTCAAATCCTTTTTCAGGTGTTCTTATATCAATATAACAGATTGTAATATTCGCATCGGGAAATTCTTCAAGCAATAGCCGTCCATTTTTTAGAGCGAGCATACAACACACACCACTGCAATATGTTCGCTCAGTTTCTCGACTTCCTACACATTGTATAAATACAATTTCTTTCGGTTTCTTTTCATCTGAAATTCGGTGCACATGACCTTCAAGTGGTCCATTTGGGGCTAAAATCCGCTCTAATTGTACTTGAGTTATAACATTCTCGAAATCTCCATAACCATATTCTCCAAATGGTTCATGTATGTCCCAACCTGTTGCTATTATAACAGTTCCAACCTCAACTTTGACTTCTGTGGGTACTTGGCTAAAATCAATAGCATCTAATTCACAAGCGTCTACACACGAGAAACATTCTATGCAAGCATCTCGATCAATATCATATAAAAATGGTACTGCTTGACCAAATGCTATATCAATTGCTCTTCGTACTCCTAAATCTTCATCGAAATAATTGCTTGTGTATACGGGACAAACTTCTGTACATGCTCCACATCCATTGCATTTATCTGTTGTATAACGTGGTTTCTTTTCAATTGTTACGGTATAATTACCAACATAGCCTTCTATTTTTTTTACTTCGCTATAGCTTAATAATTCAATATTCTCATTTCTATTGACTTGAAGCATCACTGGACCACATATTCATATACTGCAGTCATCTGTTGGAAAGGTTCTGTCTAACTGAGACATTCTCCCACCTATTGTGGTTTTATGCTCTACTAAATAAACCTTAATACCCTGATTCGCAAGATCAAGAGCCGCATTCATCCCGCCAATTCCCCCTCCTATTACCAGTGTGGCTTTTGTAACTGGAACAGTTTTAATAGGAACTGGTTCTAATAGTTTTGCTCGTTCAATACCACTTTTTACAAGGATTTTTGCTTTTTCCGTAGCCTCTTCTTTACTGTCTGTACACCATGAACAATGCTCACGTACATTTACCATTTGAAAATAATATGGGTTTAAATCTGTTTTAGCAATTGTTCCCCTATAAATTACTTCATGTGTACGTGGAGTTCAAGCAGAAGCTACAATTCTGTTTAAATTCTTCTCTTTTATATCTTCAATTATCTCGTTTTGAGCATTATCAGTTCAAAGAAATGAATTTTTCTTTGATATAATTATTTCATCTCCTAAGCTTTTCACATACTCCACTAATTCATCGCAATCTACTTTTTGACGTATATTGATACCTCAGGTGCAACTATAGTATCCAATCCGATGATTTTCAGTATTAGTCATTTATTTTTACACATCCACCTCTAGCTTTTACTTAATTGTATAATGATAAATTTCTTAGATTTTTATTGGATGGTTTTTAAGTTCCAATATTGATCTATTTGGTAAGATCAATTTTAAATATTTTTTTTTAAAATTTATTCATTTTCAATATTTTTAATACTTTCTGTTAATCGTTATAATCAAATATTTGTAAAGGGGACACAAAACCAAAGGATTTTTAACCAGATTGAAGATTCTTGACTATTTGATTTTGGAAAAAGTCAAAGAAGAAGGTATTTATAATCGATCTTAAACATTTTAGTTTGGAAAATTTTATTTTACGTTAAAAAGAGGAGTAAGTAGATTCTTCTCAAAAAATAGTACAAATTACGTGAGATGTTTAGAATAAAAGCTTAAATACTAAACATACAATAATCTTCTCACTTAAAATTTTATAAAATAATTCCTTGAAGAAGTGAGAATATGGCGGATGGAATCTTTATAATAAGAGGTGGTTTTTTAGGGTGGGAATTTACTCATAAACTATAATGATATTCTAGGGAATACCATTGTTTAAGAACTCTTTATAATAATGAGATTTGTTTAAAAGGAATCGTTGAGCAAATGGTTTGAACATAGTAGTAAAGAATCTTGAAAAAGCTACCTTTTTTCTCACTGCATCGAAATAATCATCGAGAGTATACCTTTGATAATTCAAAAGCGCTTGACTTCTATCTGTTGTCATAAATCCGCAATGAAATCCTCTATCTCGCCTGAAAGCTTCTTCTGGTAAGAATTTATGGCCAATACCAAAAACATCTAACATTTCATTAAGATATTCTCTATATGAAATCCGACATCGTTCACCTCCAGCTATATGCATTATTTCTCCCCAGATCTCATCATTTTCTACAGCATTTGCGAGTGCGAGACCAACATCATTTGTATCACAGATTTCAATACAAGTATCAAGCGGCATTTCAAACATAAGTGGATCCATTTGTAATTTATTTAATGAGACGATGTAAGTTAACCGAAAAATTACCCATTTTAAGGAAGAATTCTTAATTAATTCTTCACATTTTATTTTCTGTTTGGCATACTCATCATCTGGATTTGGATTGAGTTGATCTTCAGTGTTTATCAAAGGATTTTCAAGTCGATCTCCATAGACTGAAACTGAAGATGTAAAAATAAATTTTGGCTTATTAGATTGATTTTCCATTGCTTCAATTATATTAGCTGTGCCTCCAACATTCACAGTTTCTGCGAACTTGGGTTTTTTATCGGCAAGAGGAGGAATAATCGCAGCGACATGAATAACTACGTCTCTATCAGAGATAGCTTTTTCTACTTCTCTATAGTTTCTTAAATCCCCCCAAACGACTTCAATGCCTTTCTTATATTTGTTTGCAAGTCTTTTATTTCTTTTTGTTCTAATATCAAAAACTCGTATATTATGATTTCTTTTGAGCAGTTCTTTTAGAGTACTTAAACCAACATTACCAAATGCTCCAGTTAATAAAATTTTCATACCTAAATACCTCTAGCCTAAATAAATTTGATTTTGATAATTATGTGACTGATATTTAATATTAAGATATATCAGAGTCTACTATAATATATATCTGAGTCTACCATATATAAACCTTTGTAAAAGAAAAACAATATTAATTGAAAATCAAAATCTTCTTTAAATCAATCGAAATGAAAGAATACACATTATTGGTATAAAATAGGGTTTATTTATTGGTTTTTAAATTATCGATTCTTTGGTCAATCTCATTGACTAAGTTATCTAATTTATTAACTACTTTTGATAGAACAAGTTTTCTTTTTGAGAGAATTTGAAGTTTTTCATCTTTGGTTTTCCCAATTAAACTTGCATCATCAATTAAATCAGGACCAAAAAAATCTTCGAAATCTTTGGGGAGGACCAAATTAGTTAGTCCTATTGTTGACATAATCATAGAAAGTAGAGATTTTCGCATATTTTGCTGTCTTTCAAGAAGCATTTTTAAGGTTTTTCTTCCCTTTTCAGTAATTCGATAAACTTTGCGCTCTCTTTTTCCTTCCATCTCACTAGTAAACTCAATTAAACCTTTTTCTGTTAATGAAGAAAGATGTGGATAGAGAGAAGATGCAGTAGGATTCCACACACCATATGTATCTTCAGTTATTGTTTGCATAAGACTATACCCATGAGATGGGCCTTTCTCCAATGCCAATAATATCAATGTGCTGATGTGTCCTTTTTTCATAGACTGTTCAATAGCGTCAGCAATTACATCAATTTTTTCCGTGTTTTTTGTTTTTCCTAGGCTTTTTTTACTACTCATCTCACTATAACCCTGTTTATTTAAAATACATATCAATTATAGATATATCTAATTACGTAATAAATAATAACCTTTAGAGTTTCTTTTACAACAAAGATAACAAACACTAATCTTAAAACTCAAATTTGCTTTTTCTTCTTCGTTTTAGACTTTCCACTTCCAAATCCAGAGAAATCAAAATCAGAACCACCAGA
>JAEOTV010000126.1 GCA_016839635.1 Promethearchaeota archaeon
AGACCAGACATTTAACCTTGATAAATCATTTAACATAAATATAGATATGGTTGGATCTTATGTAGGACTCATAGATAAATCAGGTTTTATCATAAAAAGAAAAATTAACCGTGAACTTAATGATATTATTGAAGCAACTGCAAATCAGTTGAATATTCCTCTTGAAAGATATAATAAATTTATGAGGCCTCAAAGTGACTATAAAATATTTAAAAAATTTGCTAGAAAAATAAAATCTAAATTTCAGGTAAGTTGCTTTCATTCAAGTAGGGATTCAAAATATATTCACTCAGTAAAAGATACACCTGATAAATGTTCAGTAGAAGTTTTAAATGGATGTCTAAATATTTGTCATCAAACTTTAAGGAGTATTGATTTAAGAGAATAAGATATTCAGAAGAAATCAGATAGCTTATGCTGTTTAATTTTTGGATTATTAGTTAAGCTTTCAACATACTCCCCAATTAATTCCATTCTTTGTTTAGTGTAATTATCTAAATTAAAATTATTGCATAAACTTATAGCACGGGGGATATATTTTTCAATTCCTCCACGATTAACAGTTAAGATAACTCTATTTCCACACTTAGGGCATTTACCACTATTCGAGATAGGAGGACGTCTGAATTTTTCATTGCATTTAACACAACGAAAATTTTGTACTGCAAATTTTCTTAGATTTCCTAGTATATCTGGATTGAAATGTGTAGTTAATATTTTTTCAGCTACTTTTTTTACATTAACAGATTTAATAATTTTTCCTAGGTGAAGCTGAGCATCAATTTTATCATCCATAGATTCATATAATTTATAGGCAGTAATTGTAGGACCTTCATTGATATCTGTCGTTGGAATATTATAACCAATGTTTTCATATTGTTTAGGAGTTCCTAAACGATTTTTAACTAGATCCATTTTTTTTTCAATCTCAGAAGGTAAGCTATAGTGTTCAGTTGCTTCATAAAACTCTAAAGGATATTTATATAAGGTATCGATATTATGTGCTTCAACATCAATCTCATTAGGGTCGAGTTTTGTGCCAATTACTAAAGTAGCATCCATCCGACCGCCTATTTTACTTGGAAGATAATGTCTTGAAAAGTTTAGTAAAGGATCTAAAAGTAACATTACCCCGTCTTCATCTCCATCGCAATTTCTCCTTTTTGCTGCATGCCAATAGGGATGAGCATATATAGCTCTAGCAGGAGTAAAACCAATAATTCTCCCAATTATTCCAGCACTAGTATGAGGAGCTAAGCCAACAGCTAAATGACCTACTAGAGATTCTCTATTAGAAATATTATAAAACCGGTCCATTTTATAAAACAATTCTAACTCATCATCTATGAAATTTGCAATCTTAATAAAATAGTTTGCACAGTCATCTGAAAGTATAATATCCTGAACCTTGAGCTCCATAACTTGATTCTCATCTTTTAACGCTTCTCCATTAATATCTTTCTCATATCCTAAACTTCTTAATAATTCTATTGGGATGTCAACTTCACTTGGTTTAAAATGAGTTAAAGGGATATCAGTAGCATCATATCTAATTTCAGCAGTTTTATATACCAAAACATTATTTTTAGCCCTCAATATTCCTTTTTCAATAGGTTCTGGGACTTTATATTCGTTAGTAAGACCAATAATACCCTTTAATTTTTTGGAAAATGGCACATTAAGTGACTTTAAGGTAGAATTCATATATTCCTTTATATTAAATTTAACTTCATATGAGGTTTTTAAAGTTTCATTGCATTTAGAGCATTTTTCTTCGAAAGTTGGATACAATATTTTGCATTGTGAACATAACTTTTGGATCTCTGTGTGAGATCCACAATTAGTGCAAATATTCAAAATATTAGTTTTCCCACAATTTGTACATTTTTTTCTACATACATCAATCTTCACCTTTCCTGTTTCAATTACATTTTCTTTCCTTCCGAAATCAAGGGATTTTCGTCTTTTCTGATCAAGTTTATTTTCATTTTTCTTTCTCGCGCTATTTTCCATTGCTTTTTCAACTAATCTTGAATTACCAACAATATCACTTAAAGGAAAGAGAGTATGAATTCCTTTCATACTCTTTCTTTCTGATTTCTCTGGTCGCCCCATCCGGGATCCCATAAAATATGGTGCCTTATTTTTGATTTTGATTGAGGATAGTCTATAAAAATATGTAAATACATTATCAATTTCTTCAAGGTCTATTGGTTTTTTATAGTCTAAGTTAAAAATTATTTTATAAATATAATTCATTTTTTTACTAAACTTGATTTTATTATCCTTTATTCTATGGAGCACAAATGCCTTTTCTAATATTTTCTTAATTGATTCATCATAAGTTAAATTTATAATTTGTTTAATTTCGGAATAATCCTTAATAAACGCATTCCTCAATATATCTAACTCTTCTATAGAAATATTACCCCAGAAATCTATATATGAAGGATGTAAAGGGATATCAAATTCTTTAGAAATTTCAATAGCATCTTCTGGTTTAGGTATATTTTTAAATGGATTTTCAATAAAAGGTTTTAGTCTCTTTTCAATTATCCCTTTAGAATTTATTTTTTTTTCTAATTCTAACGCCCACCATTCCTCTACATATCCAGAAGGAATGAGTTTGTGATTGTTTTCAGTAAATTCACCATATCCAAAGAGTATATCTCCTATAAATAAAACCTGTTCTATGTGATCGAAAACTTTTTTGGCTTTTTTTATAGTAGAAACTTTTATAACATTGCCGTTCTTCAGTAAAACTATTGGAGGTTCAATACTATTCACAGGGCAAATACTTGTACTTTTACCAGGGCGTTCAATTCTTAATTGTGTTCCAATTGCAA
>JAEOTV010000018.1 GCA_016839635.1 Promethearchaeota archaeon
AATTGTAAATTTTCTCCTCCTACCATATCTAATAAAATCATATTATCAAAGTTCTCATATGAGGAATTATAAAAGAGATCAATATCTTCCACAAATTTTTCTGATCCCTCACACCAATTCCATCCATTTATTCCATAACCTCCTTCATCCCTTCCTTGATCTTCGGCATCAAAAAATAAAAACCATATTTGACAAGATAAATCATTTTTTGATAAATATAGAATATTTGCAAGTTCAATTAAAACTGCACATCCACTAGCACCATCATTAGCACCAGGAACATGAGCACTTTTGTTCACATCTTTAGTAGCTCTTGCTCTTGAATCATAATGAGCGCCTAGAATCACTATATTCGAATTATTTTCATTTAATTTAAAAAGTACATTTTGACAATTGATTGTCTCAATTGTAAAATTATGGAGAAAATATGTGAAGTTACTATCAATTTCTTTAAATTTTGAAATAAAATAACTAACACATTCTATACTTTCTTGGGTTCCTGGTATTCGAAAACCAAGATCTAGCTGATCTTGTACATATAAATAAGCATTATCACCATTAAATTCTAAATTTCTATTATAATTATGAACATTCAGACTTTTAGTACTAAAATATAAAAAACCAATTGAAAGGGAAACAATGACAACAAAAATGCTTGAAATTAATATAATATATTTTTTTTTTACAATTCTCACCAAGTTATAAAAGATATTAGACGAGATTTTATTCTAATTGATTTAAAATGAAAAAAATAAAAATTTTTTGGTATTCTATATTTTAATTTGGTTCGAAACCAAGGTCAACTCTTGTTTCTCCACCTTCTAATTCCGTCTCTAAAAATGTTGCGTGTACAGGTGTGTCTATTTTAATATCATCTGGCTTAGTTTCATCGACACCAATTAATTGACCAGATATCATTGGTCCCTCATCAAGTTGTATAACTGAAAAGCAATAAGGTTTCTTCATTGAATAACCTTTACTTACCATAAATGTAGTACCAACTCCAATACATGAAAAAGCAGCAATTTTACCTTTCCCTGACATTTCTACCCATTCCATATCCGTAGAATTGCATTTTATACATAGTTTTCTAGGAGGAACATCAAAAGTACCGCATTTTTTACATTTAGAACCCATCAATTTCTTATTATTAATATAATCCAAATAATTTTGAATTGTTAACTCTTTTTCTTCTGACATTATCATTATTCACCTTCATTCATTTTTCATAGGTTGTAACCACGCAAGTGGCTCCAGATCCTCCTAAATTATGAGTTAATGCTTTTTCAACATCAAATTTTACTTGTCTGTTTCTTTCAGCAATACCACGCATTTGTTTGAAAATTTCTACCGCCATAGCTGCTCCAGTAGCACCAACTGGGTGTCCTTTCGATTTTAATCCTCCAGATGTGTTAATTGGTCTTACTCCATCTCTTTTTGTTTCTCCATTTTTAATAGCTTCAGCAGCGTTACCTTTCTCATAGAATCCTAAATCTTCTAATGCGACTAGTTCTGCGATTGTAAAACAATCATGAACTTCTGCAATTTGTATATCCTTAGGTTTAAGACCAGACATCTCGTAAGCTTGCCTAGCAGCTTCTCGAGCAGCGATAAAACCTGTAATTTCTCCTCTATCATGTAAAGAAAGTGCAGCACTTCCTTGTCCCGTACCCGTTATCCAAATTGGTGTATCAGTATATTGCTTAGCAACATCTTCCGCTGCTAGAAATACACACGCAGCCCCATCCGTGACTAACGAGCAATCAAATAATCTTAGAGGGGAGGCTATCATAGGATTTGATCGACTATTAAGAAAATCCATTTCATCTTTCCAATCAGGAATATCTCTACCTTGAGACTCAAATTTCTTGATTTTACTTGCCATTATTTCTTTTAGAGATTGTTGCATTTGAGCATATGGATTTTCCTTTCCATTTTCATGGTTTTTAATAGCAATTCGTTTTAAATCATCGTGAGTAGTACCGTATTTGTGGAAATGTGCGGAAGCAGCTGCAGCATATAAACCTGGAAAAGTGGCACCTGCAGGATATTCAAATAAGTTATCAGAAGCAGTTGCTAAAGTATCTGTTACAAGAGTAGTAGACACTTCAGTCATAGATTCTACTCCAGAAATGGCAATTACGTCATGTATCCCTGAGGCAATAGCTAATATACCTTGACGAAAAGCAACTCCACTACTAGCACATGCGCCCTCAAATCTTGAAGCTGGTTTTGGAGTTAATCCAACCAAGTTTGCCATTTGAGGTCCTAAATGTCCTTGATGATTAAACAAATCTGAGGAGTAATTACCGACATAGCATGCATCAACATCTTTAGGTTCAATACCATTATCTACTCTATTGACCGCATCGATCCAAGCATCAACCCACATGTCTGGATTACGATAATTTGGAAAGTTACGCCCAAATTTACACATCCCCGCGCCTACAATAGCGACTTTTCTTGCTAATTTTCCCATAATTTCACCATTTTTTATTTTAAATTTTTTATCATTGAAATTAAAGAATTGAATTATCTAAAAATTATATTTCTTTTTATTTCATCAAATAACTAACACTTAATCATGGAAGTATTTTATTAAAAATAATACCTCTATTATTATACCTATGGTACTAAATATAAAGGGAGCAATATAATGAATATTTTCTACGATTAATCCTGCTAAAATTCCAGTAGGAATCAAACCTATACCTCTAAAGAATGATACTATTCCATAAGTTTCAGCTTTCTGTTCCTCACCTAGATTGGTGAGAATTACTTGCTCAGCAGGTATAAATGTGCAAATAGATAGAGCGAATAAAACATATCCAACACTTAATGTTATTATTAACGTATGTCTAATAAAATTCATCCATAGAATAACCGAAAGTACATTCATGAAAAAAAAGCCCAATCCAAAGAATTGACTTAAAATTAATGTTTTTTTATTGCCTATTTTATCCGTTATATGTCCAGCAGGGATTTGGAAAATAGCATTCGCTATATTAAACCATAATGTAATAAAAGCAATATTCTCTTTTGTGAGACTATAATAATCGTTTAATCCCCCTGTATAGATTGAAAGTCCGATATTATAAACAAAAACATCTAATGTAAAGAATATTAAAATTAATCTCAATGTTTTTGTTTTAAAAATCTTTACCCACATGTTTTTTTTCTTATTATTAATCCGTATTTCTTGATTTGATCTATGTTGAGCTGTGATATTAATAAAAAATGTGAAAATTATCCCTTCAATTAGTAGTAATGCCATAAAAAACATTATATAAAATCTGGAACTAAGTCCTTGTCCAAGAATTATGAAAATGGATGCTGCAATATTTCCAAAAAAGAAAGAAAAAAACATAAAACCAAACGTAGTTCCTTTAGATTTATTTGCATTTTCAGCAATTAAAAATTGAGCGTTTAGATTGTTAAGAATCATACCTAAAAAGTAAAATGTAATTCCAAAAATGACTAAATATAACCTACTTGGATTTGCATAAACTAAAAATAGAAGTCCTACGATATATATAGGAATACTTGAAATAAGCATGTATTTACGATTATATTTATCAGTCAATTTACCTATTAAAGGCATAGGTACGAATTGCATTATTGATCCGATTGTTATAAATAAACCCGTTAACACAATGGAATTTGTAAGTTCTAATAGATATGGTTGATAAACTACAGCAAACATCCCATTGCCAAATCCATGAATTAATTTGGTTATTGCTATAGCTACCAGATTCCTACGTTTTATTTTATCTAAATTGTTAAGTCCCATTATTTTTTTCAGAAGTCAATAATAATTTTAAATTATAAATGAAAAAATATGAGTTTGAACAAGAATATTATGGATTTATTAGAACAGAAAGAGAATCCTCTAAAATTTGGACAAAATAATAAATTATTATTTTATATCATTTTTAAAATTCTATACCATATCTAGCGGTTATACCTCGAGAAGAATAGTAGTGTTTAATCATTCTCATTTCTGTAACTAGGTCTGCTAATTCTTTTATTTTAGGATGCATTTTTGGTCCTCCTGTAAGAATTAGTTCTACCAAGTCTGGCTTATTCTTTATGAGATCTAAAACTGGTTCAACAGGTATTACATTCATTGATATTGCAACACCAACTTCATCAAGAATAACAATATCATAGTCATCACTCATGATGACCTCTTCAGCATAATTAAGAGCTTTCTTTCCCTCATTAATATCAAACTCACTAGGTTCTGCTATAAGATCAGGACTCCCAAATTGTTTTAATTCAAAGTTAGGTATATTATTAATGGCTTCAATCTCACCGTATTTATAATTACCTTTCATAAATTGAATCATATATACTTTAAAACCATGCCCAGTTGCACGTACACCTTGTCCTATTGCAGCAGTGGTTTTACCTTTTCCTCGACCAAAATATACTTGAACTAAGCCTTGTTTTAATCTTTTTCTAGTTTTATCCATCTTCTTCTAGAGTATTAATTTATTATACTTTGAAATACTCTATCATTTAATTATTTTTTAATACTGATGTTATGTGATTCTATGGGTAGATATGAGGAATTAGATAATCAATTAAATAGATATCTTAGATTAGCTACTTTTCCAGTAGCAGTAAAACTGTTAGAAGATCGAAAAGAATTAGAAAATATCAAATTTTTGAAAAGACCTGATAATGAATTAGTCATATGCCAAATATTTAGTTATGCTAGGTACTACGGCTGGACAATGGGTTGTAGTAAAGAAGATAATCTATGTCCACTTGCGGGGATTTCTCTTGGATTTGAAAAATCTCATAGATTATTTGAAGAAGGTGCCTTTTTCGTAGGAAGATACAATGAAACTAAGGAAGCTGCGATAAAAACAACAGAAACTATACCAAAAATTCCATTTGGTAAATATGATGCTATTCTTTCAGGTGCTTTACATCGAATTAATTTTGAACCTGATTTAATTTTGATTTGGGGTGATTCTGCACAAATTATGAGAATTATTCAAGGTTATTTATGGAAAAAAGGAGGAAGGATTTCGATGTCTACTTTCTGTGATGGAGTATGTGCAGATACACTATCAAATGCACTGCTTACAAATGATTTACAAATTGCTTTTCCTTGCCTAGGAGATCGTCGATATGGAAATGCCACAAATAGTGATTTAATCGCTTCAATACCAATTGGAATCATTGATGATATTCTTAAAGGCATGAAAGAAACACATAAAGCAGGTACAAGATATCCTATACCATATCAAATATCTACTCCAGAATATTTTGTAAAAATGAAAAAGCAGTTGGATAAAGCGAAGAAAAACTAAATTTTGAAAGTTTTTTATGGTAAAATTAACTGATTATATTGAAATAATAGAAAAATTGATTAGATTATAAGAGGGGATGGCAGATTAGATTAAGTAAATTAGTCTCTTTAGAGGAAGCTATTTCAACATATGTTAACGATGGAGATCTTATAGGTTTTGGTGGGCTGTCTTTTTGGAGAAAGCCAATTAGTGCTTGTAGAGAGATAATCAGACAAAAAAAGAAAGATTTAACCATATGTACCTTTGTTGGCGGAATGGAAATTGATATGCTTATCGCTGGAGGTTGTGCTTCGAAGGTAAGAAGTTGTTTTGTAGGAATGGAAATTTTTGGGATGGCCCCACATTTCCGAAAAGCTGTAGAATCTGGCTCGATCAAAATATCTGAAGAAAGCGAAGCAACAATTGCTCTAGGATTAAGAGCTTCCTACTTGAAAGTCCCTTTCATGCCTTTAAAAGGTCTTATTGGAACTGATATGCCGAAAGTAAGGAATGATATTAAACAAATCGAAGACCCACTTGGTTCAGGAACTCAGATTATGGTAGTACCTAAAATAGATTTAGATGTGGCAATAATTCATGTACCATATGCTGATGAATATGGAAACGGTAATATCGCTGGAGCGGTATGGATGGATGCTGATATGGGAAAAACAGCGAAAAAAACAATAATAACATGTGAAAAATTAGTGGAAACCGAAGATATCCGTCATTTGCCTGGAAAAGCCCAATTACCTATTCAAACTACCAGCGCGGTTGTTAAAGTTCCTTTTGGAGCACATCCAACCTCATGTTATCCTATTTATACCTTTGATCCGCGCCATATTCAATGTTATTTAAAAACCGAATTTGAAGAATACAAGAAAAAATTCATAACAGGTAAAACACCCACTCAATACTTTGAAGAGGCTGGTGGAGTACAAACAATTTTTAATATATTGTTGTAGGAGGATAAACTGATGAGTGAATATTCGACAGATTACACAGTTGATGAAATGATGACTGTGTTAATGGCTAGAGAAGTTAGAAATGATGATGTAATGATTGTTGGGGTAGCAACTCCAATGGTTTGGGCAGCATTCACACTAGCAAAGGTAAACCATGCTCCTGATGCAATATACCATTACATTATGGGGAATACGTTTGTATTAGAACCTCGACAAGTAAGCTTATTATATCTTGAAATGAATACTGCTCGAGCATATCGATTTCAAGATAGTGTAGAATGTACGTTAGAATCTCTTCCTTCTGATAAACTAACTACAATCGAATTCTTCAGACCAGCTCAGATTGATCCATATGGGAATAGTAATAATATATGTATTGGTGATTGGAATAAACCAAAAATAAGACTACCAGGAGCTGCAGGTATTCTCGATTTTAGCATGTTTTATGCGCGTGGATCTTTTCTTTATACTCCACGACATGATACAAGAACATTTGTTCCTACAGAAAAATTATATTTTATATCTGGTGTTGGTTTCCCTGATGGTAAACAATCTATATGTGGTGGCGCTGGTCCTCAATGTGTAATTACCAATTTAGCTTACTTGAATTTTGATGAAACAAGTAAACGAATGAGACTAAATTCTTATCATCCTGGAGTAGATGTTGAGGATATTAAAGAAGCGACTGATTTTGATTTAATTATTCCAAAAAATGTAAAAGAAACAAAACCACCTACAAATAAAGAAATAAAATCATTACGAGAAAAGGTTGACCCCCTCGGTATTAGAAAATTAGAAGTTCTTGCTGGAAAAGAACGTGAAGAGTTGTTGAATGAAATTATTAAAAAAGAGTTATCTATGGAAAAAAGATTTCCAAAATTAATTAATCAACAGTAAAATAGATAATCTGCAATGTATTTGAGCGATATTAATATATGAAATTAGTGAATAAACTTGAATTGATTTATATTCCCGCAAGTTACTGGAATGAATCTTCAAGTGGGTTTGAGTTGATTTCTCAAGAAAAAGAACTTCCTCAAAATACAAGCTTTTTTATGTTATGGGTTCCTACAAATGAATCAGAAAAAGAACTCACAGAACATATAAAACTGGCATTTCCACTTATCCCTATAAAAAAACTTTTATCGTGTAAAATCAACCTTGGAATTCCCTTTGACTTATCAGAAACGAAAACCAATGATAGTAATACGAGAAAATTCTTTAAGGTTATATCTCACGTTGGGAAAATTATTCCGATTTCACCAGCAACAAAATTACTATATCAATTAGAATTAATAGAAAATTCTGATCTTAGTAAAGTACATTATAGTAATTCAATCAAAACATGGGCTCTTCTAACAAAGTTAGTATTTGAGTTGCTAAATAGAGGTCAATTTGTCCCTGTGTTAGAAAACAATACCCAAAAGTTTTATAATGGCCAATGGCGTTTGATTTTAAATTCTCAATTTGATAATGATCGTTATAAGTCAATTTTGAACTATAGTTCTTGGTCAGCGTTTTGCTTACCTGTAAATTTTTTCAAAGACGGTAAAGTGATTAAAACAAGTGGTCTTTGGCACCCATCTTATATTTTTTCAACATTTATCGATAGTGTTGGGGATTTCTTAATACGTTCTACCTTAAAAAAGAGTAAATTTCAAACATTTGAGGAATTTTATAGCACTGAGAGAACTAAAGAAAAGGATCCGGATTTTAAATTAAGTTGGGATTATAAATTTCTTAAAGCGCTGATTAAAAAAGATTCAAGTTTTAGAGTAGATGAATTTTATGAGACTATATTGCCTACCTTAATTAAGAATTGGACTCAATCAGTAACAGGAGTTCAATTAAAACATGATTTTACTTTAAGTTTAGAATTAAAGTATCCAGAAAAAGTGGAAAGTGATTGGGGATTAAAATTTTCCCTCTTATTACAGGATGGAAATAAAGCAATTCCGTTGAATGAGCTTTGGGAGGGAAACAAATTAAAAAAACAAGAAATTTCAAATATTCTTGAAAGTGATGAACATTATTTAGAAACAATTTTAAGAGCTTTAGGTACTGCTTCAAAGATTTTTCCACCAATTAAAAGAGCTTTTTTAGACAAAATACAGCATGAAATTAAACTTACATCTAGTGAAGTAATGGATTTTTTGAAATATCCAAAAGATCTTCTAATTCAACTTGGATTTAATGTTATTTTACCTAACGTCTTTACAAGTGGTGGAAAACAACGTTTAACAGCTAGGTTGATAATTCGATCAAAAGGTGATAAAAAGCTTAAAAAAGGAAAATCTGCTGTTTTACCATCATTTTTTGATATCAATTCAATGCTAGAGGTGAAATGGGAAGCCAGTCTTGGAGGAGAAAATATCTCAGAAGATGAATTCCAAAATTTGATTAACTCTAACGAGCCTTTAATTAATCTAAGAGGAGAATGGGTATTAGTAGACCAACAAGATATTGAAGATTTAAAAAATATTGAAGAATCTGAAACAAGAAGTTATATGGATGCTTTAAAACTTGGTTTGACAGGAGAGATTCAATTAAAAGAAAATGGTCAAAAGTATGACGTAGTTGTTGAGGGGGAATTAAATGAAATTATTAAGAGGATACAATCAATAGATTCTCTCGAGGATATATCTTGTCCATCTTCATTTAAGGGGAATTTGCGTCATTATCAACAAGATAGCCTTACATGGATGGGAAATATGATAAAGTTTAACTTTGGATTATGTCTAGCTGATGACATGGGGCTTGGAAAAACTATTCAGATTATTGCATTTTTACTTTATCTTAAAGAAAATTATCCAAATAATCCAGGATCAATTTTTATTGTTTGTCCAACTTCAATTTTGTTTAATTGGTCCCGTGAATTAAAGAAATTTGCACCTGAATTAGAGGTTATACTTCATCATGGACCTAAACGATATACAAAAGCCTCAGATATTCCAGAATTCTTAAAACCTCATCGAATTTTTCTAACATCTTATGGAACTATTAGAAATGATATTGATTTCTTGGAAACAATTCAATTCAGTGGAATTATTATAGATGAAAGTCAAAATATGAAAAATTATACCTCAAAGCAAACGCAGGCAATATACAAACTACAAAGTCAATACCGGATTTGTTTAAGTGGAACACCTATAGAAAATCGTTTGCTTGAGCTTTGGTCCCTATTTAACTTTTTAAATCCAGGTCTTTTAGGTAGTAGGGGTGAATTCCAAGAGAAGTACATATTACCAATTGAACGATTTCAGAATCAGGATGTAATTAATAATTTAAAGGCTATTATTGCTCCTTTTATATTGCGGCGTGTTAAATCAGATAAGACTATTATAGAAGATTTACCTGATAAAAATGAGATTAAAATTACAGTTCAATTAAGCGAAAGACAAGTGAAAATGTACCAAACGCTTGTAGAAAAAACATTAGAAGAAATTGAGTCGGTTAAATCAGACGAAAGAAAGCAACGCGGATTAATCTTGGGATTATTAGTAAAATTAAAACAAATATGTAACCATCCACACCAATATCTTAAAACTGATTTATCACCATTAATCAAGACTGAGGAAATGAATGATTTTATTTCTCAATCACAGAAATTAGAAAGATTACTGGAAATGACAGATGAGGTCATTTCTAATGGAGAAAAAGTTTTAATTTTCACGCAGTTTACTCAAATGGGAGATATTTTACAAAAAGTCCTTGAATGGAAATATAAATTCAAGATTCTTTACTTTCATGGTAGTGTTCCTGAGAGAAAACGCAGAGAGATTATTGATGAATTTCAATCTGAAGATGTTGATAGCTCTCCAATATTAATTCTATCCTTAAAAGCTGGCGGAACTGGTTTAAATTTGACCAAGGGAACAACCGTTATCCATGTAGATAGGTGGTGGAATCCAGCTGTTGAGGAGCAAGCTACAGATAGAGCCTATCGAATTGGTCAAAAATCAATTGTAAATGTTTATAAATTTGTTACAATTGGTACAATCGAAGAAAAAATCGACTCTTTATTAGAAGAAAAACGGAATTTGGCCGATAAAATCATTACCGCTACAGGAGAATCTTGGATTTCGGATCTATCTGATGAAAAATTAAAAGAATTATTAATATTAAGCAATTAAACCAGAATGTGATGAAAATAAACGATCGCAGAAAAGAATTTATGGAAAGTCGAAAACTTAAAAGAAAAGCACCAAATGCACCTCAAAGAAAAACTGAATATGAGAAACAACGTACTCATGATGAGGTGGAACAAATAAAGAAGAATCTTATTAATTTTGCGCAAACTTCCTGGGGATCACAATGGATTCAATCAAATCTAAAAATTGGACGCCCTTTTAGAATGCAAAGAGGAATTGAGTATGTTAAAGATGAACGTCGAATAGATAATCTCTCCATCAATCCCGGTCAAATCTTCGCAACCGTTCAAGGCACTGCCCCAACACCATATCGTGTGAAAATTAACTTTGATACTATCCCCAAAGAAGGATGGAAATTAGTAATATCTAATCTTAAAAATAAAATTATCAACCTCATTGAATTAATAGAGGGTATCCTACCAGAAGATTTAATTACAATCTTTAATAACACTGAATACTCATTATTTCCTGATGCATCAAAGGATTTAAATGCCACTTGTTCTTGTCCTGATAAGGCAATCCCCTGCAAACATATTGCTGCTGTGATTTTATATCTTGCTCGTGTTATAGACTATAATCCATTTCTGTTATTAGAATTGCGGGGGAAAACAAAGAGTGAAATTTTAAGTGATTTAAGTTTATTACAATCCGAAGAAAGTCAACAAATATCTGAAAAAGACTCAGATTTAGATAAATTTGATTTTAAATTTAATGTACCTCAAATCTCCATCCAAGATTTGTCTACTGAAAAAAAGACAACTGGATTTGATGATTTTCCTATTCATTTCAACCTTAGAAAACCGGGAAATATAATAGAAACTTTAGAAAATTTAGGTATTCCACAAATTATTGAAAATAAAGCTTTTGAAATCGTTTTAAGAGCAATTTATCAGAAAATTACATCTGAGACATATCGTTTATCTCTAGAACTAAGTAATTAATCTTCTGCATTTAATTAAAAAAAATATAAAGAAATGCAATTAAGAAGTTTATTCAGAAAAGATATAATTTTTCACTTTTTTATTCTTTTAATGATAAAAAGGCTAATTGCTAGGATACAGCCAATTATACTCCATATTATAGCAGTCCACATCCACACTAATACATTATCACCAGGGAGGTAAGGATAAAAAATCCAAAGAAGTACCAAAATAACTGCCCAAATAGTTCCAATAATTTTTTCATTCCTTTTACTATCAATCATGAAAAATATTGTACCTATGACACCACCGATTATACTCCAAATAATTGCTAACCACATCCAAAAGAATATATCCCCAGGAAAAAACGGATAAGCAATCCATAAAAATATTAAAATAGGAATCCAAATTATAGCAAAAATTTTTTCCAATTTATCTGCATCTACCATTTTGATATCACCAATATATTAACATAATAGTATTAGATTTATTTTTATATAAATCTAATATTCTTATGTTGCTCTATTATAAAGAAGATTTTTCAAATTTGTCTAATTTTAATTATCCAATTTCTTTACATTTGGATAAAGTTCCATAACTCGACCCTTTTCTTTAAATGAAATTAAATTATTCTCTAATAATTTATCTATGTGATATTTTACTGTGTTTCGAGCAAGATTAATCCTTTTAGCAATCTCTGATGAGGAAATTCCCGGATTTTTCTGAATTAATTCAAATATTTTATTAGTTGTTTCTGATTTACTTGGTAGATTTTTGAATTTATTAATTGCTTCAATTGAAGAAGTAATTGGAAAATAGAGATTGTATTGACCAAGTATTTCTTTTTTTATTATGCGATTTTTTACTAAAACATCTAAATGCCACTGTAATTGTCCTTTTTGGAGATCGCAGTTTCGCATTATTTCATTTTGATGAATTCCAGGGTTATTGAGGATTTCCCTTAATATATTCAAACGGTTTTCATTTTCAAAAATATCTGCAAGAGTTAAGAAAGATCTTCCCTTTTGAATAATAGGTTTTCTTATAAAATAACCTCTATATTCTTTTACAGTAAGTACTTCAAAGATGGATAACAATATAATTACTGCTATTATAATAGAAACTAA
>JAEOTV010000005.1 GCA_016839635.1 Promethearchaeota archaeon
AATTTAAATTCTTTTTTTTTTATTATAATAAGTGAGGAAAAATGTTTGATTTAATAAGTTGGATGATAATTTGGTTTCTCGTTGATATTGATATTCTTGGGATTGTTTTCTTAATTCTATTTGATAAAAAATTATGGTAATTTATTTTTTTTTTAATATTTTCCTGAGATTAACAATACTCTCATAAGAATATTTTTGACCTCGTAACCAATCGAGTTTTAAATATTCCTCATTTTCTTTAAGATAATTAACTAACCATTCAATCATTTCTTTCCGGGATAGTTTTTTATCTCCTATAACTTTAAATTCTTTTTCATCAAATTTAATCCTTGGAGTAAAATCATAGATTTGGGATTTAGCAGGTTTGGCCACCAGTGGCACAACTTCCTTAGGAGGAAAAGGAGTTACTCTTAGAGTGATTTTTACGAGTCGTAATTTTCCATCTTGGATCGTATTTCTTATAATCTTGCCTTCATTCTCTAAAGGCTTGAGATACCGTGTAATGTTTCGAATATCTATCCCAGTTATATTTGCTAATTCGGTTGTAGTTATAGGAGCTTTAAGGCCTTGCAGAGCTTCCATAATTTTATAATTATTACCTGTCATATATAAATAATAGTACGACTCGTATTTAAACTTTACGACTCGTAATTATCTAGCCATAATTCTTTTTTTCTCCTGCTCCAATTCCTCTACTATTTTATCCCTCATTTGTTGTAATATTGCCTTCCATACTGCTATGATTCCAAAGATAAGAGTAGCTCCAAAGAGAATTAAACCAATAACTAATTGAATAGTTACTACCGTATCAAGATCATATTTAACATGATCTCCATATCTTACGAACACCACACACCACACAAAGTCAAAAATCATGAAAAATAAGGATAAAATAAAAAAGATGAATTGAGCTATTTGCTTGGTTTCCTCTTTAACCATTTGATTAACCTCCTAAATAATTCATTACACCATATATAGATTCCAATGAAAGATAGGACCACGAGTCCTCCAATCAAAACAATCATTACTTCAACAATCAATCTTTCTTCACATAGTAGTCTTCTGTTTTTCCATCAGTAGTATTGGTTTGAATATGCTCCCATTCATTTAAATCCAGAATAATAGTATTAGTTAAATCTGGTTCTGGTTCGGGAGTGTCTTCAGGCAATTGGAAATTATACTTAATCCAACGATAAGCTTGAGTTTCAAACCCTCCTAGCATAATAACTAAGATTCCAATTATAACTGCATCGAGATCTATTCTATAAAGATAATAAATCCCTAGTGCAGATAGCCCTCCAACTACTATCATGAGAAGATGACCTATGAACTGTTTATTTTTTACATCCACTATTTTTTGCCTCCTTTTTTTCTTTCTTTTTTTTAATTATACGATCTACATCATAAAGAATATCATCTGTAAAATCTAGAGCATCTCTTATTCTCTGAGAATCTGGAGTATCTGGTTTTCTTAATAACCTTCTTATTTGCCAAGCCATTTTCTTAGAATCAATAAAAGATGCTCCTGATAATATAGTGATCACAATTGCTAAAACATAGATCCCAACTTTTAAGAAATCCGGTAAATTATCAAATAATTCTGTACTAAAATAAATGAAATAAAATGTTCCAAAAACTAAAATTAAAATTTGCAATGGTGTTGCAATTGGTGTTCTAAACCATTTTGCTTTTTTACCCATTATTTATTAACCTCTGCTTTACTTTCTCTATTATTTATTCTTCAAATATACTTTCTTGGAATTTGAAAGTTATTTTAGCTTGTTTTCCTGAAGAAACTGTTTCATTAAACGCCTCATTATTATTAATAAGGATCTTAATATTTTCTCCATCAGCTAATAATACTCTATATCCCAATTCTTTATTTTGTATTTGTATTTTAATCACCCATAATAATATTGTACTCTTACATAAGACGATTCGAAATCTAACCCGTTTGTTGCAATAATACCTAAATAATACATTAATCTCATATATACTCCACCAATTTGAGTATCTGCATGATCCCAATCATAATCAGCTGGATCATGTTCATCTAATCCCGCTCCAGTATCCAAAATAGTGACTTGCGTTTCGAAATCTGTCCAACCATATATTCTTACTCTATCTAATTCATCCCCATCATCAGCATCTATCAATCCTACCTTTAATGCAGTTATATAGAGATTCTTTAAAGTACCATCTAAATCATATTTTTGTAGTGGTAATGGAAAACCAAATATATAACTAAAATCATCAGCTCCTACATTAGAATATCCTTGAGTAAATTGATATTTTTGGGTATTTCCAGTTGCCCCTTCACATAATAAGGTAATCCAATCTTTATTAGCAGCACCTATTTTTTCATTTTTATTATAATTTGTTTTTATAGCTTCAATTTGATCATAAACTGCATCCTGACTTGGAGCATGTGATGAATCTCCATTCCAACTTGCACCATATGCAGCATTCTCAACACATGCAGCAATAGCTCCAGCTTCAGCTCCAATAATATCTGCCCAATTAATAGAAGTTCCAGCACCTAAAGGAGTAGAGATAATCCTATCAGTATGTGCTTTTTGTGCTAAATACATCACTCTATTTATTCTATTAGCAACCTTTTCATCTATTGGAGTATGTCCCATCCCAGCATAAACAATTGTTTTTATTTTACCATGACCTAATCTTTCTCTTTCAATTGCTCGAACAGGATAATTAGCTTCAGCAACAGTTGGCCTTGACATTGTAAGTGTGATTTCTGTTCCCACTTTAATATCTGCATACGTTCCTGTAAGTGGTATTCTAATGGATGGATGCTTTACTTTCCATTCTAATAATTGAGTTTCAGCAACTTCTTGAGCTTCTGCATCAGTAGTAAT
>JAEOTV010000127.1 GCA_016839635.1 Promethearchaeota archaeon
AAGCTCAGTTGTTCTTTAATATTATCTTCTGGTTCCATACTGGGTGGTTTTTCTTCCTCTTCTTCTACCCAACCGAGTTGACCTAAAGCCTCTACAATAGATTTATCGTTATCTTCTTCACGATCTTCTTCTGCCATATATTTAAAATCACCTTATGTTCTATTAAATTTTTTTATTATTCTATTTTTTCTTCACTAACATTAAATACATATCGCTTATCTAAGAAAAATTTTGTGAGATATCCGATAGAAAGAGCGATTATGAAGCTTATTTCTAATGGTAAATTAAGAAAATTTGACAGCAAAAATTGAATTCCAATATTTTCAATTGTTGTGAGAATTGCGAAACCGAGATATTTAGTGAATTCAATTGAGGTTTGTTTTGTTCCAGTGCCGCTTCTTTTAAAAACTATATATTTATCTAAGAAGAACTTAATAATATAAGTAATTCCAACTGCTACAATAGATCCGATTAATTCTGGCATATCAAATGGATTAGTTGAGCAATAAAATATTTGAAAGAATTCAATTGATCCTAAACTTGCACAAATGATTGGAGCAAGAATTTCATTTAATTTTTGGATTAAATAGTTAAGCCCAATCATAACTGCCGCAAATATAAAGTAAAGCGACATTTGTCTTTTAATATCATTTTTTTCATCCATATTTAACCACATATTAATTAATATTTAATTTTTCTCCACAATGATAGCAAAATTGTGCTTTAGATTCTGTTATTTCTCCTCCACATTTTTGACAATATCTTACATCAACATTCTTAGAGCTTGTATACAAAGAAAATTGAGAAGATTTCATGTCATAATTTTTATCCTTATTTCTTATCGTGCTGAAAGAAAATGGTAAAAAGCAAATTATTGGAATAAAGAAAAAGAAGTCTATTAACAATGATAATACTAAGAAAACAATAAAAAGAGCAATGAAAAGTAGGTTTAAAATAATGTTCCGATTCATCATTATTTTAATCTAATTTGATAATAAAAAGGTAATTATAATGGATCTCTTAATCTTCAAGACGATCTTTCCAAGAATCTTTTTTTGGCTCATCTGGTACATTCGAGGTAGCATATGATGAGAGTCCTACACCTTGTTGAGGGGAGACAATCCCCATGATTTCTCTCACTTCAGTTTGCTTCTTCCCTCCCATCCCTGTGAGTCTTTTAACTCCCCAAATAAGGAAGGAAAAAAAGATCGAGAAAATTAAATAAATTGCGACCCAACCACTCCCAAAAATTAAGAGAGGAAACGGTAACAGTCCGCTATCATAATCTGCATAAATAAGTCCTAGTACCATAAAAATACCAATAAATATAATGCATCTTAAACACAAAGGTATCATTTGTTTCTTCATCATTATTTTCATGAATTGGGCAGATTCTTGTTGAATTTGAGCTAATTGTTGATAATCTCCTATAAGTTGAGCATTTTTCATGCGTTCACGAAAATTTAACGCTTTTTCTCTCATGTCTTGTAAGGTCTCTTTCGTTAAACCTAAATAATGATTAAGAGCCATTCCGAGTGCTATCATACCTAACGTGATGAATATTATCTGAATAACTACAAAAACTTCTGAAATAAGCATAATTTATCACTATATTAGGAAAATAATGCTTTAAATTAAATTTTTTGAATTATTTTAATTCTAAAATAATTAGTTATTGGTAAAGAAATATAGTATAAATTACAAATATATCATCTTAACTTTCCTTCTAGAAAACCCTTAATATATTTAGCGTAAACCGTTTTCCAACGAGTTGGGATTGATGATGCGATAGCACACCCCAATCGACAATTATCGCAGAAATGATAAGTATCATGCATCTCCATTATTTCTTTAACTTTAGGAGAATTATAAATACTCGAGATAGGATATTTTAATGCATTAAAGCTTAAAATTGGATGAATTTTGCATGGATAATTAATAAATCCATCATGACTAATAAATAAATATGCTTGTGCGACATGACAACGTAGAGTTTTTTGATTATAGTTTGGAGCGCCACCAAAACCTCCTTTCTCCACAACTTCAACACTTATCGGATCTGTTAAGATATTTCTATATTTTTTCCTTAATGAACGTATTAAATTTGCCCATGTAGATATTTCTGGTATCATATCTTGAATATAATGTATTTGATAACTTTTATCAGGATAGTCCCTAATAATGTCTTCACAGGGATATAACTCAATCGAACATCCTAATCTTTCGGTTAATTGGCATATATCATCCAATAAATGGATATTTTCTTTCATAACTACCGTACTGATAATAGGTTTAATATCCGATTTTTTAGCAAGTTTTATAGATTCAATTACCCTATCAAATACTTTAATTCCTCGCATTTTATCATGTAATTCTGCCGTAGGATAGTCCAGTGAAAGTAAAATATAGTCCAAGCCCTCTATTTTGTGTTCTTTAAATAATTTAGGTAATAAGTATCCATTAGTAGCTATGCCATTCATAAAATTGTGTATTACTCCAGTGTAATAAATTAATTCAGGTAAATCCTTTCTTAATGTCGGTTCGCCTCCAGTAAACGAAAGTGAGAGTGCCCCTAATTCATCGATTTGATCAATTAAATATTTTATTTGGTCAGTAGTCATATCAGTACCCAAAATAGATTCGGGTAAAGAATGAATAGAGCAAAATGGACACTTCCCATTACAACGTAGGGTCAGTTCAATTTGAGCAGAGTAGGGAATACTCTTAGTTGTAAAATTATTTAGAATAAAGCTTTTAATATATTGAATCCATTTATTAACTCTCATCTGGGGAATTTAGTTCACCTTAATATTTTATCTATTTCATCTTAAGAATGAATTTCCTTTACCGTGATTTTATAGGATTTAATTTTATCGGAATTAAAAATATAACCAAAAAAAAATATAACTAAATATGGGTAACATTAATCGAGCTGATTTTTTAGAACGTAGAAACAGATTTCTTGATCAAGAGTATAAGACTCCTGTTAGACAAGTTCTTTCTTATCTTTGGGAATATAAAAAGATATTTGCGATAATTCTAATTTTGGGTATCCTTCAATCAATTCTATTTTTGACATTTCCTCTCTTTTTAGGCCCAGCAATGGATATTTTAATTAATCCTAGCATCCCTATTGAAAATGTACTTCCAATAATTATAAGTGTAATTTTAATACAAGGATTTGTAGGGCTCCTTTTTGGAATCCGTATTTATATAAACAGATGGATTGCAGCAAGAGTTATTTATCATCTAAGAAATGATCTATTTTCAACTATTCAAATAATGTCGTGGTCTTGGCTTGATAAAAACAAAACTGGAGAGTTAATATCTCGTACAACCAGCGATGTTGATTTACTTAAAGAATTTTTAGGGAACAATCTACAATATTTTGTTGGAGAATGCGCTACCTTTTCATTTAGTTTTGTAATGCTTTTTATAATAAATAAGGAGTTAGCTTTATTTGTTTTAATAATATCTCCTGCATTATTTTATGTATTATTGGTTTTTAGAAAAAAAATTAGACCTGTATTTAAAAAATCACGAAAAACTTATGCTGATTTAACACACACAATTCAAGAAAATGTTCAAGGAATTACTGTTGTGAAATCTTTTGGAAGGGAACTTCATGAAATCAAAAAATTTACCAGAAATAATGACTCTTATTTTAAGGATTCAATGGGAATTATAAAGTTACAAACAACTTTCGATCCTATTATTTATCTTATTGACAATGTAGCTTTCTTAATAGTAATCGTATTTGGGGGTTTTTTAGTTCTTGAGAATATTATGAGTTTTGGAGATTTATTCGCTTTTGTGATGCTCCTGAACTTTTCGGTAGGGCCATTGTATAATATTTCACGATTTTTAGGAAATATGCCTCAAATTAGTGAAACATGCAAAAGGGTCTCTCAAATCTTAAATTCTGAAATTATAGTAGAAGAAAAACAAAATGCTATTGAAATGCCTCCAATCCAAGGCGAAGTTGAGTTTAAAAATGTTTATTTCACCTTTGATCAAAACAGTAATTATTATATTTTGAAGAATATTAATTTTAAAGTCAAACCAGGAGAAAATATAGCAATACTAGGAGCAACTGGTTCGGGAAAATCTGCTTTAATTAAATTAATACCTCGATTTTACGATATCTCAAAAGGAGAAATTTTGATAGATGGGATAAACATTAAAGATGTTACTTTCAATTCATTAAGGAAACAAATCGGTTATGTTTCACAAGAACGTTTATTATTTTCCCGTACTATAAAAGAAAATATTACTTTTGGAAATAAAAAAATTGATTTAGATAGTGTTAAAAAAGTAGCTATTGCTTCAGATATTCATCAATTCATTGAAGAAGAATTACCAGAGAAGTATGATACCAGAGTAAGTGAAAGAGGTATGACTTTATCAGGTGGTCAAAAACAGAGGATTGCCATCGCTCGAGCACTTGCTATAAAGCCAAAAATACTTATTCTTGATGATGCAACCTCTTCTGTTGATGTTGATACGGAATATAGAATTCAAAGACATTTTAAGGACGTTTTCGAAGATTCAACTACTTTTCTTATAACTCAACGTCTATCAAGTGTGAGAAATGCAGATAGGATAATAGTTTTAGAAAATGGGGAGATTTCTCAGATTGGAACTCATGAAGAATTAATGAATCAAGACATAGGGATATATAAAAAACTTTATTTAACATTAAAAGTAGAGGAAAGAGCCTAAAAAATGCGGAAGAAAAGGAAAAAAACGGGAGAGGATAAAGATGAGGAGGAGTACAACGGAGGAACTCTCAAAATTTTAAAAAGCTTACTTCAATATATTGGTTCTGGAAATAGAAAGCTAGTATATCCTCTTTTAGTTTTCATTATATCAAATATTATTATAAATTGGTTCACACCATTAATATTTAGGTCATTAGTGGATGAAGGATTAGGTGGAGGATTTGGTTCTATTACGGGAGATATTAATATTGTAATCTTTTTAGGCACATTATTCTTTATCTTAACTATTACTGGAGTAATAACTAGAATTGGTCAAGGATATTTTATCTCGAAATTAGCAAATTTAACAATGTATAATTTAAGATATGAATTATTTGTTAAATTTCAAAATTTAGGGTTAGATTATCACGAAAGTCCAAAACGAACGACAGGGAAGAAAATCAATTATTTAACTAGCGATATTAATACGATTCAACATTTGATTCAATCAGGTCTTTTACTCTCTGTAAGTAATTTTTTTCTAATTTTTGGTGCATTGGTATTTATGATATTACTTAGCCCTTCTTTAACATTAATTGCATTTATGATTATTCCTGTATTTCTTGGAATTATTACTATTCTATCTAGAAAAGCGAGTAAATATTTTAAAGAATTAAGAGAAAGGATTGCTAATGTGACCAGTACTTTAGATGAATCGATAATGGGGATGAGGATTATCCAAGCATTTGCTGTGGAAGAAAATAATTTTAAAGAGTTTAATGAAGCAACCGAATTAGAGAAAATGACAACAATGAAGACCGCCAAAATAATGGCGTATATCCCTGGAATTGTTATTATAGTTATAGCCTTAGGAATTAGTTCACTTCTATTTTTTTCTGGTATATTAATTCGTGAAGGAACTTTAACCCAAGGAACCTTAATTGCATTTGTTTTTTACTTATTTTCATTTTTTGACCCATTACTTTCACTTATCAGTTTTACAACATTATTACAAAATTCTGTAGCAGCAGGTTCAAGAATAACCCGAATTTTAGATGAAAATATATCTATAGTTGAAAAAGAAAATGCTATTGAAATTCAAAATATCAAGGGTAGGATTGAATATAGTAATGTAAGTTTTTCATATGAAGAAGATGTTCCAGTTTTAAAAAATATTGATATTAATATTGGTGAAAAGGAACGATTAGCCTTAGTCGGATATACTGGTGCTGGAAAAAGCACATTCATTAAACTCTTAAGTAGATTCTATGATCCTACAGAAGGTGAAATAAAAATTGATGATGTTAATTTAAAGGATCTAAAAATTAAGAATTTTAGAAAAAAATTAGGAATTGTTCTACAAGAGAATTTTCTATTTTCTGGAACTATTAAAGAAAATATTAGATATGGAAAATTAGATGCCACTGATGAAGAAATAATAGAAGTTACCAAAAAAGTAAGAGCAGATGAATTTATTAGGGAACTTGAAAAGGGATATGAGACGATTGTTGGTGAAAGAGGAAGCAGATTATCAGAAGGACAAAAACAATTAATTGCTTTTGCAAGAGCATTAATAGCAAATCCGCCCATCCTTATTTTAGATGAAGCAACTTCATCAATTGACCCCTATAGCGAACTTTTGATTCAACAAGCTTTAGAGACTTTATTGAAAGGACGTACAAGTATCTCAATAGCTCATAGATTATCTACAATTATAAATGCAGACCGTATAATTGTGTTAGATAATGGTAAAATCATAGAACAAGGTTCACATCAAGAACTAGTAAAACAAGATGGCTTTTATAATCACTTGTATAGTATACAATTTAAAGATCCATTTAAAAAAGAAAAATAAGAAAAATAACTGAAATAGATAATTAGGGGTTTTAATATTCGTATCCACAACTCTTGCAGACATACTTCTTGGCATAGATCTTTACGCCGCCCATTTGATGTAAGACTTGGCTTCTATCTTCGTGGGTGGCAAAAGAAGTACTGCTACATTCAGGACATATCCTCCTTCCGTCCAATACAGGTTTCTCCTCTAATCGTGCTTCTTCTTCTTGCTTGTCAACTATAGCAGAAGGTTTAACAGTTGTAGTTGCGGAACTAGATTCGGCTGGTGCGGCTGGTGCTGAACTTACAGGTACAGGCTCAACTTTCAATACTTTATCTAGTTTAGTATTAATTTCTTCGAGTAATTTCAATACTTTTTGTTCGAATTCTGACAAAATAGGTCTCCTATGATTTTTTTTTAAAAAATTTAATACTTTTTTTTAACATTTTAATCTAAGTTAGATTTTATATATTTTAGTAAAATGAAACATCTGGAAAAGTTCTCTCTAAATTAAATTTACAAAAATATGGCACATAAAAGAAAAAAGAAATTAAAAAGATGGAAATGTTATTTTATTTCAATTAAATCTCTACTTGCTATAATATTGATATCAAGTCCCAGAACATTTTCTATTACAATATCTCCCATTTTTATAGGAGCTTTAATTTTTACTTTAGCAATTTCTTTAAGAGTATCTTCTAATCGTTCTTTTGGAATAGGCTTTTCTGATCTCACAGGTACTAAAGGCAAAAAACCACTCTCTACTTGCATTGTTGTGGTAAGAATTCTTTTTGGAGCTACGAATTCTTCTCTCGCATATTCTTCCCCTCTTTTACAAGAATGACCTTCAATAATTAATTCCCCATTGATGTTTTCAACATGAACAAGGCAACCTGTTGGACAAATAATGCATCTTATATCCTTAGATCCTTCAGGAAACTCATTTTCATCGGTTTCTGTTGACACTTTTTATCACCTATTCTAATCAATCCTCCTCAATTAAAACCTCAGGTCTTGGGATTACTTCAACTTCTAAGGTTTGACATTCAGGATCTATTTTTTGTTCACTTAAATTTAATTTTATTTCAATCATTTCGCTGGGAATAACATACATCTTCTTTCTTTTGTAAACAGCCTTATTTTTTTCATCTTTAAATTGAATAAGAAGTCTTCTATCTGGTCTCTTGACTCTAAATGTAAAAATAATATCTTTAGTTAGATCAGCTCTATTAATTAAATCGGGTTTTACATAATTTACATTATCACCTGTTTTACAAGTTATTTGGTCTTTTTTTTCAATTTCTTTACCAAATCTTTCTTTAATATATTCAATGGCATTTAATCCTGCACGTTTTGCCTCTGCTGTAACTAAATCAACTAAATCGTGAACTTGCAAAACATTACCACATGCAAATACACCATCAATTTTAGTCTCTAAATTGTTATCAACAATGGGACCCCCCATTTGTGAGATTTCCGCTCCTGCTTCTCTAGTTAACTCATTTTCAGGAATTAGTCCAACTGATAATAGAAGTGTGTCGCATTCTATAAACTTATCCGATCCAATGACCCTATCAAAATTACGATCTACTTTTGAAATTGTAACACCCTGAACTCTCTCCTTTCCATGAATCTTTGTGACTGTATAACCGGTTATCAATGGAATTCCATAATCTTCTAAACATTGTACTTCGTTTCTTATTAATCCACTTACGTATGGTAATATTTCCACAACAGCTTTAACTTGACAGCCTTCCCATGTGAGACGACGAGCCATAATCATGCCAATATCTCCACTTCCTAAAATTACATAAGTTCTACCAGGTAAATATCCCTCGATGTTAACAAATCTTTGAGCTTGTCCAGCAGTATATATACCTGCTGGTCGGAAACCGGGAATATTAATTGCACCTCGAGTTTTTTCACGGCATCCCATTGCAAGAATAATAGCTTTTGCTTTAATCTCGATTAATCCTTCTTCCTTGTTTACAGCATATATAGTTTTATCTGGGGTAAATTCGATAACCATTGTGTCCAATTTATAAGGAATTTTTAACTCTTTAGCTTGATTTATAAACCTTTGAACATATTCAGGTCCAGTTAATTCTTCTTTAAACTCATGAAGTCCAAAGCCATTATGAATGCATTGGAGTGTTATTCCTCCTAATTCTTTATCCCTCTCTATTATTAAGACATCTAAGCCTGCTTTTTTAACAATTATAGCTGCAGCTAAACCGGCAGATCCACCACCTATTACAGCAACATCTACATTATAGTTTTTCATTTACTAGCACCTCCCCTTTCACTTTTCAAAATGAAGTCTTTAGTTTTTCCCAGAAGAAAATTAGTATCTTCTCCTCTCTTCGTAATTTCTTTGTAAGATTTATTCAGTTCTCTTGATAAGATCTCAATAACGCGAGGACGGCAGAATCCTCCTTGGCATCTACCCATACCAGGCCTGCATCGAAATTTTACTCCATCGACTGTATTAGCACCAACTGGAGCATGAATTGCGTCAATTATTTCCTTTTCAGGAATGGTTTCACAGCGGCATATGATTCTGCCCCAACGGGGATCTTCTTGAATCTTTTTATCAAGTTCTTCTTTGGTAAAGTCTTTAAATCGTTCGGGTTTGGGTCTGATAGGATTGTAATCTTCCTTCTCTTTTAATTCTACACCTAATAATTCGAGAAATTCAACTACTTTTTCTGCGATTGCAAAAGTTGCTGTTAAACCGGGGGATAAAATTCCTGCAACATTAATAAAACCATAAACATCCGTATTATCAATTATAAAATCATACGTATCTGGAACTGCTCTAAGTCCTGCGAAATTTCTAATTGAACTTCTCACAGGAAGATTTGGGATTAGTTTCACACCTCCATCCAAAATCTCTTTTAAACCGGCAGTTGTTGTTGAAATATCTTCAGGATCAGTTAAGTTTTGAGCATTAGGTCCCACAAAAGTGTTTCCGTGTAGTGTAGGGCAAACCAAAATTCCTTTTGATACTTTAGTTGGAATTGGGAATAAGATTTTGTTTAATTGAATAGCATTCCGGTCAAAGAGAATATATTCACCCTTTCTTGGCATTATACTAAAATAATCTAACCCTAACATTTTGGAAATTCTCGCAGCATGCAATCCAGCAGCATTTATTAGATTTCTTCCCTGAAATTCACCCTTATATGTTCTAACTGTGAAAATATAATCTTGATGTTTAATTTTGGTACACTCATGGTTTCTGAAAAACTTTACACCATTCATAGCAGCATTTTCCGCTAAAGCAAATGTTAATTCATAAGGGCTAGCAAGTCCTGCTGATGGAGCATGTAATACTCCAACAACTTCATCTGTTAAGTTTGGTTCCAATTGTTTTATTTTCTTCTTATCTAATATAACTTCTAAACCTGAAATACCATCTTCAGTACCTTTTTTTCTTTCATCTTCTAATTTTTCAATCTGATTATCCTCTAATGCTACTACAAATGACCCTATTCGCTTGAATGGAAAATTTAATTCCTCTGCTGCCTGAGTATATAGTTTATTTCCCCTAATACATAAGTATCGCTTAACGTATTCTCTTGAAGAAGCATAACCAGCGTGTATTACCCCTGAATTAGCTTTAGTAGTTCCAGATGCAATCTCTGCCTCTTTTTCTAATAAACACACATTTAAATTATATTTTGAAAGAGCACGGGCTATAGAACAACCGGTGACCCCGCCTCCAATAATTATTAAATCGTAAATCAAGTAAACACTAACCTTTCTTAAATTATTAATTATAAAACATCAAAAATGAATATTTAAATCTAATCTTAAAAAATATAAATACCTTTTAAATTTATTAAAGAGAAAAAAAGTTATGTCTATGTAATTGAATTTTGTTTCTCTGAATTTCTGAAGAGTTTATTAACCCATTTTTGGTTCTCTATAAAATAGCAGCTAAAAGGAACCATAGAAGATTAAAAACAATCGCCATTAGTATTAGAATCTTTGTTACAGGATTAAATAATGTGTTTTTTAATGCTTTTGTTGTCTTTAATTGTAATTCACTTTCTACAAGATTTTCAATTGAATTCTTGGCAGAATTTGTGTTTTTCATGTGAATTGAGCCTAAAAACCTTGGAGATGTTAAACTACTAATAATATTTTCTAAATGATTTGAATAGAATTGCTTTTTTTTATTAATAGATGGAAGTTCTTTAAATTCTGCGTTATCAGCAGAATCATTATAATCAGTTTGTTTCATTTTTATTTCCTTTTATTATTACCAAATTTTCTTTTTCATGAATAAAAAATCAAATCAATCTTAAATTATTTTCGATTATAGAAACAAAAAGAAAAGATTTGAAGTCAAATATGAAAAGTATAATGTGAAAGATTTTTGTAATATTTCAAAGTGTTTTATTGAGATAAATTTTATTTTTAAAAGAATAAAATATAACTAAAGTCATTTACCACAATATAATTAAGCTTCAACAGAAAAATTTTAAAAATGGAACCTTATTATAATAAAATCTCCGAACTTTTATTAAATAGATTTAAGGAAATCGTTGGAGAGGGTTTTTGTTTTGATGATTATGAAGTAAGATATACTTATGCTTTTGGAGGAGGTATTTTTAACAAAACTTGGGTTCCAGATTTAATATTAATACCGCAGAATATAAAACAGGTTTCTGAAATCCTAAATTTAGCCAATCAAAATAGAATTCCAGTAACCCCTCGTGGAAGTGGTACAAGTCTGTCATCTGGTTCACTAAGTCCCTATGGTGGAGTTATTTTAGATTTGAGTCAAATGAATGAAATTTTAAAGGTTGATATTGATAATAATGTAGTAGAAGTTGAACCAGGAGTAATATGTGATGAGTTAAATGAGGTGTTAAAACCATATGGATACTTTTTTCCTCCAGATCCTGGTTCTAGTTCCGTTGCTACAATTGGAGGAATGGTTGCGAGTAATGCTGGCGGCATTCAAGCATTCAAGTACGGTGTTACAAAAAATTATGTTTTATATTTAGAAGTTGTATTATCAGATGGAAGGATTTTGAATTTAGGGTCAAAAGTCTTAAAATCAGTATCTTCTTATAACATAAAAGACCTTTTTATTGGTTCTGAAGGAACCTTAGGTGTTATTACAAAGATAGGCTTAAGAATTCGACCTTTACCAAAAGCACGAAAATTAGGACTGTTTATTTTTGATAATGCTACTGATTTAAAAGATGCTGTTTTAGAGATAAGAAGAAAAGGGATCATACCAAATTTATTAGAATTTATGGATAAAATAATTTTAAGAGCTGTTACAGAATATTTAGGTGGTGAATTCTTTGATTTTCCCGAGGGATACGTTTTACTAGCTGAAGTTGATGGAAACACGTCAATTGAAGTTGAGGAGTCATTTGCAGTTATGTTTGATATTATTATCCAAAAAAATCCAATCTATAATAAAATTGCAGGAACCAAGGAAGAAAGAGAAAGATTAATCTTAGCTAGGAAAGCTAATCTTCCAGCTCTTTCAAGAATTAGACCCAATACCTGTGTTGAAGATTGTACAATTCAAATTTCAGAGTTTTCTGATGTTATAAAAAAGATTGAGGAGATTCCTAAAAAAATTAACGCAAAAAATTTATTAGTTGCAATAATTTGTCATATGGAAGGAAATCTACATCCAACATTTTTATTTAATGAAAATGATGAGCAAGATGTAAGAGATTTCAAAAAAGCAATAGATTATTTATACAAAAAAATAATAATACCTGCAGGAGGATCAATTACTGGAGAACATGGAATAGGTAAAATAAAAACACCATATCTAGAATTAGAACATAACTCTAATGTAATTGAATTAATGACACAAATTAAAAAATTCTACGATCCAAATATGATTTTAAATCCTGGAATAGGAAAAGGTGATCTTCGAGAGATTGATACTCCAAATATAAAACGTTCTCTAAAAAAACAATCCAACGGAATTTTAGAATTAAAGTGTATGAGATGTGGATTTTGCATCTCATGTCCATCAAGAATTAATTATGCCTTAGAAACATTTAGCCCTAGGGGACGTTTATGTCTTTTAAATGGATTAGTCCATGGTGATTTAGAGTTAAATGATTTAATAATAGAAGTGTTTCATACCTGCACTTTATGTGGGCTCTGTCAAACCAAGTGTCCTGCTGGTGTAAATACAATTGAAATTTTTGAACAAGCGAGAGAGATTATTCATAAGAATAGCAAAAAATCATGAAATTTGATTATGGAAAAGATGGTATTGAAATAACAATAGACCCAAAATGGAATACTACCATCTTCAAACCTTCAGAACAAAAACCTATTGAAAATCCGATACTAAAAATCAAAGAAGCAATTAATAATCCAATTGGATGTTTACCTCTTAAAGATGTAATCAATAATAAGAGCAATTTAAAAACAGTTTGTATTGTTTCAAGTGATGCAACTAGACCTGTTCCTTCAAGTTTAATCCTTGAAGCTTTAGTAGATGAGTTAAATGCTTATGGAATCAGAGATAATCAAATCAAAATTTTGATTGCTACAGGACTACACCGTCATTCCTATGAAGATGAGTTGCAATTTATTTTAGGTAAAAATCTACAGGGTCGATTTAGAGTATTTAATCATCAAGCCAATGATAAAGATTCTTTGACTCAAATAAGATTACCAAATGAGAAGGATTCTATTTTAATTAATAAACATTATTCAACTGCTGAATTAAAAATTTTAACCGGCTATGTTGAGCCCCACTTTTTTTTTGGCTTTTCAGGTGGCCGTAAATCAATAATTCCAGGTATTTCAGGTGCAGAAACAATCCAAATTAATCACTCTGCTGAGAATATCAATTCAAAATATGCTCGATTCGGAATTTATAAGGATAATCCATTACATAATCAAGCAATTGAAATTTCTAACATCGTAGGAGTAGATTTTATTGTTAATGTATGTATTAATGAACAACATGAAATTGTTCAAATTGCGGCGGGAGATCTTATTAACGCTCATGAAAAATTAGTAGATTATCAAAAAATGTATATTTTCAGAGAAATCAAAGAGCTTTATGATATTGTCATATGTGGGAATGGAGGGTATCCCCTAGACCTTAATTTATACCAAGCAGTAAAAAGCATGGCAATCGGAGAAATGGCTGTGAAAAATGGAGGTACAATTATTGCTGTAAATGAATGTATTGATGGGATTGGGCAAGACAAGTTTAAGGAATTGATGTATTCTGATATGCCCCCAAGTGAAATTCATAGAGAAATAATAAATAAGAAAATTGTAGTGCCTGATCAATGGGAAATTCAAATTCTTGCACGAATTCTCATGAAAGCAGACATATTTATCATTTCTAATCTAAATGAAGATGAAATTGGCAATATTGGATTAAAATATGCTGAAACCGTTGAAGAAGCTATTAAGATTTGTCTAAAGAAATTTGGACCTAATGCATCAATATTAATTTTACCTAATGGTCCCTTAGTACTCCCATTTTTAAAGATATCTGATAATAAAAAATGAATGTACGTGTTAGTGCCACATAAAAAAATAGAGGATAAAGAAGAACAGAAACCCCTTTTTAGCTTTAATATAATTTTCTAATATTCTCCGCTTTCAGTTTAAAAATTTTTCTTTTTCCCTATATTTTAATACTAATTATTTGTCTAATTTTATAAGTTTAAACCTTGATTCCTTTATGAATCATTGGGTAGAAGAATATCTAGTACTGGTAAGAATCTCAGGAATTAGATTTAGTCTTTACATTAACATTTAGGATTAAGGGAGAACCAAAGGTAAGAAGAAAATGAAGATCGGGGAGAATTGGTTAAAAATCCCAACAATTAAATTTGCCTGCTACTCCTCAGTTACCTTGAATTCGATATGTGCTATTTTAGGAATCTTTTATTTAGTATTTCCTTCCTACTCAATATTGTGGGATGTTTTTGGAATTCTTCTTTTAATGACATTTTTTGGAAATCTTACTCTTATTTTTATTAACTCAAACAAGGAAAATGGAAGGAGTAAATTCACAACTAAAATGAATCTATTCAGTTATGTTTATTTAATATATATTATTCTTGCTATAGTTTGTATGATGCTGGGTAATTTACTTGTTTCTGTAACTTATTCCAATTACTTAATTGATAATTTATTGGCATATACCTTAATTTATCTCTTCTATTTTGGGACGTTAATTATAGGAATTATTTATGCTGGTGTTGGAAATAAAACGTATAATAGGATAAAATTAGGAACTCTAGATACTTTTTCCAAAAAACGATTTACAACTAATTATGTTAAAACTAAAAAAGTATTAACGAAAATTATTACTGTAATTTCCAGAGTTACATTTATCATCGGGATTATCTTTGGAATTGTAATTTTGGTTGGATCTTTTGAAGTGGTTACCACTTTTATAGCCATTGTCTCGGGTCAATTTGGAGCCTTCTTCTCTATAATATTTTTTGCAAATACCATTCTTCTCTTAAAATTGAAACATCCTCTATGGGATACCAAGAAATTTTATAGAACAGCATTAGGTGGGTTTATAGTTTCTGGTTTGTTAATATCTCCTTTAGCTTTGAGCCAATATACAATTAATAATATTGAAAGTAACTTTTCAAATACATTTGGTTCAGATTGGAGAGAAAGAATACCTTCTGAAGTTAGTAACTTCTTTTTAGACACCCCTTTCTCTTTATCAAGTTATTTTTTAGGAACCTCTCCTAAGGATTGTAGAATTGAGCAGAATATTCAATTTTTTGATGATGAAGGAATAAAACTATACTTTGACGCTTACATACCTTTAGATAATAATGATAAACATCCTGGAACTAATTCTACAATTATAAGAATCCATGGAGGAGCTTGGGTTTCTGGTGATAAAGGTTTGATGAACATGATGCAGATGAACAAATATTTTGCTGCTCAAGGATATAGAGTTTTTGATATTCAATATGGAATTGATGAAAATCCTTTATATGCATTTGATCCCTTAACTCCTGAGTATAAAAAAGGTAATTTTGATATTGATGATATGATGCGTCATATTGGTGCTTTCACTAATTATTTATCTGATAATGCGGATACTTATGGGACAAATTTGGATTCTGTGTTTATTAGTGGGGGATCAGCAGGAGGACATCTAACTTGTGCTGCTGCTTTAGCTATCGCGAGCGGAAATTATACGGATATATTCAGTGCTAATATGACTATCAAAGGATTGATTCCTTTCTATCCCGCAAATGATCTTATGAATTTTTTTGGAATTAGTGGTAGTGATGAGTTTAAAAACCCAGAAAAGCTAATTAAGAGTGATAGCCCTCCTTGTCTTATCTTTCAAGGCACTCATGATATAATCAATTATTTTAGTATAGCTGAAAATATTCGAAACACATATAGCGATAATTCAAATGAAAACTGTGCAATCTTATGGATGCCCTTTGGTGGCCATGCATCCGATTTCTATTTCACGGGTTATTATAATCAAATTTTCTTGTATTATATGGAGAGATTTATGTATCTCTACCATTAAAGTTCTTGTCGTATAAATTCAATCAAAAAAATTCTCTTTTTTTCAGTTGTTTTTGATACCTAAACTTCTTATAATTTATAAATCCCACTAAAATCCCCCATTTTCATCTGTTCGTGGACATATCACAATTTTAAAGAGTTAAATATTTATATAATGAATAAACATAAATAGACATAGTCAATAAAAAAATATTTTACAAAATTATAAAGATTATAATTTATTGTCGATACAAATATATACAAAACTGATCATAAAGATCACAGAATATATACAAATAGCGATAAATATCGATATTGACGTAAATATTAACAGCCGAAAAAAAATAATACAATAAAAAGTGAACAAAAATGAGTTATAGAGATAGATTACGATCAACAAAGACTGAGACAGAGAATGAAATTAGCTGTAGTCCAGATGCTCAATGTTGCAGTAATCCTTGTATTGAATCTCGAGATGGAGATAATGTATGCTTAAATTGTGGTATGGTTATTGAACGCAATTTAGTAGGAAATGAACGAAGAGCTTATACCGTTGAAGAAGTAAATAAACGAAGACGAACAGAGCCTCGTTGGAGGGAATTTGGTCCCCGGACTATGCTTCCAGCATCAAAAGTAGATTCAAAGGGAAGATTAATAAATGCAAGAGGGAAAACATTATTCTCAAGATTATCAAAAATTCAAAATTCATTGATTTCAAGCATCGAACGCAATTTTTGGGAAGCTAAACCTAAACTCAAAATGCTTTCGAGCAAGATGAATATTCCTGAATATATTAAAGAAACAGCATGGAAGATTTATTCAGTTGTAGCCAAGAAAAAATTAACAATGGGTAGATCTATTGATGGATTCATTGCGGCATCATTATATGCTGCAATCAGAGTACATGAATTTCCAAGATTATTAGAAGAAGTTTGTGAAGCTTCTATGACACCAAGAAGGACCGTACACCGTTCTTTAGGTATGGTCGTAAAGGAAGTTTTACCTGAATTATCACTTAAATATAAACCAATTACCGCTGAACAATTAGTATTTCGGTTCGGGAATGACCTTGGTTTGCCAATGGAAACTCAGAAAAAAGCAATAAATATGCTTGTTGAAGCTTCGAGAAATGGATTATTACGAACTGGTAAAGATCCAAAGGGATTAGCAGCAAGTGTAATTTACATGGCTGCAAAAGCAGGAAACTTTCGGAAGACACAAGCAGAAGTATCAGAAATCGCGAAAGTTACTGAGGTTACTTTAAGATCTCGCTCCAAACAAATAAAGAGTAAGTTACAGTAAAGAGACCTCACGATTTCGAGCAAGGAAATCAATTTTTTTTCTTTTATTTTTTTTTTAAATTTTTAATTTTGTCTTTTAGGTTCTATAATGAATTTAACTTAAATTAAATAGAAAAAAAAAATGCTTTAATTAGAAATGATATTATTCTCTAGAGTTTCAGTAAGGTGCCGCCATAATATCATAACCTTCTACAATTTTTAGCCATAAGTGATAACTTGTGCTATCATTTGGCAATTTAAAGATAAATAGAACCTGCAAACCGTCGATCTTGAATTCATCTGGCAGGTTTATTGGTTCATAATGCGTACCATCATCAGATATAATACCATAAAAACCTCCATCATCTGGATAAAATTCTACTTCACCAGCTCCTAATAAATATTCATTACTTAAACCATGTATAAAAGATACAACTACAATTCCTACACAGGATCCAATTACCAGTAAGATCAATCCAACTTTCAAGTATTTTTTTTCTCTCATCGTTTTTTAAACCGGATTAAGTATTGGGTTTCAATTTTATTTATCATCATTAGGTATATAAATATTAGAATAGAGATTTTTGTTTAACTTAATATTTTTATACTCAAATCCATGACTTATTTGAGATTAATTCCGTTTGAATAAATAGATTATTAGTTTTGAGTATTATTTCTTTTATCAAGAAAACCTACTCTCTCACCCTGTATTTTATTTTGAAGGTGAATTAATATCTCCTACAAAAAACTATTTATATGACGTAAATTCAAGTATAATTAAGAATGGTGAATTAAAATGGATATTATTGAGCTATTTTTAAGTATTTTAAGTTTAATTATTGGCTATCTTTTAGGAGCAATATTACCGGCTTTTCTTTTTGGTAAATTAAAAAATATAAACATAAGAGAGGAGGGAGATAAGAATCCCGGAACAACAAACGCATTTAAAGTGCTAGGACTTCCATATGCCATTCTAACAGCATTCTATGATACTTTAAAAGGTTTATTAGCAATGTTAGTTGCTTTTAGCTTAGGAGTAAATCCTATTTTTTGGCAAATTAGTGGGTTGATGGTTATAATTGGTCATGTTTTTCCATTTTATTTAAAATTTCGAGGGGGTCAAGGAAATGCTACTGCCACTGGACTTCTCCTTTTTTACCTTGTGAATTATCTTATCACTAGTTTTGAATTATTTTATGTTTTACTCTTATTATTAGTACTCGTAATTATATTTACTTACATATCTAAAGCTGGAACACTTTTACCCGTGATTTTATTTCCCCTCCTTGGATATTCTGTGTTTATAATCTACCCTACAAGTGGATTTAATCTCTTTTTTGTATTGCTTCTTTTTCATATAGCTACTGTTGGGATGTATAAAGTAATCACAGAAAAGAAATTAGTAATTACGGAGGAAGCTTTCATTTCAAGTTGGTGGAGAGTGGCTATAAGACCTGTGTCGTTATCATTTCTTATTTTTGTCTTTATTGATCATCAACTTGGCCTTTCTGTTATAGGAATTGTGTGTTTATGTTTTATTGCTCTTGATATCTTTCGATTTCTTCATAAAAGAACCAATGTATTGCTAACAGAAAAAATTAAAGCGATTTTTAGAAAAGGCGAAGAGAACAGATTCTCAACTATGACTCTTTTCTTAATGTCAACATTTTTAACAGTACTTTTTTTTACTCCTATTGAGAGTGGGATTGCAATAACTGCTTTATCTTTTCTTGTTTTTGGTGATATGTCTGCTAAAATATTTGGATTAGCATATGGGCGTCATAAAATATTTGAAAAAACTATTGAAGGAACTCTAGCTTATATTGGAACTGTTATTATTATAGGTTATATTCTTAATACATCATTAGATATACATATAATTATACTAATCTCTGGTGGAATTGCTGCTCCATTGATTGAATTATTACCAGTAGGGGTAAATGATAACTTTACAGTTCCAATAATAAGCGGTGCTGTAATGACAGCAGTAAAAATATTTTTTGGTTTATAGTGATTAAAGGTTGAATTAGACATTTCAAAATATCAATTTATTTTAAAATTTTTATTATATCATGAAGTTCTGATTTGCTCTTTTACTTAAAAATAAGATTATATAGATGAATTTTTATCTTTTTTATTAGGGTATGAGTTATATAGAGAAAAAATATTATAATAAGATTAACGAGATATTTGAAAGTCTATCGATCTTAGATAATTCCTTACTACTTCAATTAAGCAAAAAATCTGTAAAAAATATTAATGAAGTTGCTAAGCTTTGCGCTGAATTTAATCATAATGTAAATATTATTCTTAAGAAATATTACCCTGAAATAAAAGATATGAAAGAAAAACTCGAAATAAAATCAAATTTGAAATTTTATTATGATTTAATCTTTAAACTAACCGATTTAGTTAAAAATATTGAAAATTTTCAGAAGATTGATCAAGAGTATTATGATAATCTAATAGAGTTTATAAATGATAAAGATCAGTTGATTGCTGGAAAGTATAAAAAGATATGTGCTCAGGAATTAACGGCTTTTTATGACCAAAATTCAAGAGATGCTTTAGAAAAAGTTCTTATAGAAAAAATTGAGCGAAAGAGTAGACAATACTTTTCTTTCGGTTCTTTGGAAGAAGAAATAAAAAAAATTGCCAAGATAGCAGGTGCTAGGTCTATTAACATTACAGTTGCAGATGAGTTAAGTAAAGAAGAATTAGAGACTGCTCAATCAATTATAATATTTGATAGTGAGGATCCATCAGATTTTATTGGATTAGATAAAATTGGTGAAGAAATAACGAGATATTTAGAGTCTAAAGCATATAAATGTCTTCTTAAAAATGATACGATTATCACAGATGCTAAACTACTTCCCGATTAAGGAAATTCTCATTTTATATAAATTCGTTTGAGTAAAACATAATTATATCCCTTCCCATAAAATATTTAATGTTTGTATTATTTATCTTGATGATTTTCTATGGCTAAAAAGAAGATAGAAGCACCTATAACGGGAATTACCGTGTCAAAAGAAAAAGATTTTTCTGGGTGGTACACGGAATTAATTAATAAAGCAGAACTAGCGGATATTAGATACAATATTAAGGGTTTTGTTGTGTATCGAGAATGGGCGACACTTACAATTAGAAAAATGTATAAAAAAACAGAAGATTTACTAGATAAAAAGGGTCATCTTCCACTAACAATGCCTTCCCTTATTCCTGAATCGAATTTTTTATTAGAAGCTGAACATGTTAAGGGATTCACTCCTGAAGTATTTTGGGTTACAGAAGCAGGGAGTTCTGGTAAATTAGCGGAACGTCTAGCATTACGCCCTACAAGTGAGACCGCTCTCTATAAGATGTATGCTTTATGGATTAGAAGTTATAAAGATCTACCATTTAAAAGGTATTTATCATGCCAAGTTTGGAGATATGAAGGAAAAATGACAAGACCTTTTTTTAGAGGTAGAGAATTTCATTGGATTGAATCTCATAATGTATTTGCTACAATGGAAGATGCCATGGAACAAGTCAAGGAGGATATGGAAACTACCTATCAAATTCTTCAAGATGAATGCTGTATTCCTATTATATTTTTCCAAAGACCAGAATGGGATAAATTTCCAGGAGCTGTTCATACTTATGCTGCCGATGCGCTAATGGGATCCGGAAAAGTTTTACAACTACCCTCAACACATCTATTAGGTCAAATATTTTCTAAACCATTTGGTGTAAATTTTATTGACACTGATGGACAAGAAAAATATGGCTATCAAACTTGCTATGGCCCTGCTCAGAGTAGAAACTATGGAGCCATGATCGCATATTTGGGTGATGATAAAGGCTTAATATTACCATTTGATTTAGCACCAATTCAAATTATAATTATACCCATAATTTATAAAGGAAAAGAAAAAATGGTGCTAGACAAAGCAAATGAAATATACAACCTCTTCAAAGATAAATATATTGTTAAAATTGATGATTCAGATGAGTCTGTTGGAAATAAATATTATTATTGGGAACTGAAGGGTGTGCCAATCAGGATTGAAATTGGACCAAAAGATATTGAAAAAAAGCAAGTAGTTATTGTAAAAAGACACGATGGAAAGAAGTTTCAGATAAAAGAAGGACAATTGAAAGAGAAAATTGACGAAATTGCATTAAATTACACCAGAGAAATAAAAGAAAAGTCCTTAACTGATTTTGAATCTCAAGTTGAGTGTGTTTATGAAAAAGATGCTGCAATCGAAGCAATTAATAATGGAAAAATAGTCTGTTGTGGTTTCTGCTCAATCGACATGGATGCATATCATTGTGCAGAAATAGTTGAAAAAGATATTGGAGGAGAGGTACGTGGAAAACGAGTTGATGAAGAAAAACATGAATTTGCTACTTGTTTAATATGCGGAAAACCTGCGGGATGTACAATTTATATTGCAAAGAGTTATTAAATCATGAAGAAATGAATTGTTCTTTTATTTTGAGTTATTTTTATAATTAATAAAAAGAAATATTTTAATTACTATTTCATATTTTTTTCTGTGTATTATTATGGCAACGAAAGATAAAGTTTTGAACGTATTTAAAAGTACTGATAAGCCTTTACGCCCTGGAGAAATTGCTGAACAAACAGGTATTGAATCAAAGGAAGTATCAAGAATAATAAAAGAGTTACGTGAAGAAGGAAAAGTTTATTCTCCTAAACGTTGTTATTATTCTTTAAAATAACCTTAATTTTTTTTAGAAGATAAAGACTGAGAATAAATTGCAGGAATCTATTTTTAAAAAAAAAGAAAAGATAAAAACTTCAATGAGAGTAATTAAGTGCTATTGATTTCTGTTGGTGTTCTTTTATAAATTTAGTTTCTGCGTTAATATATCCGCAATTTAAGCACTTTACCGTTTTAGGTGGGAAATAATTTAATACTTTGGGCATTTTCATTGAAGCGCAATTAGGACAATAATAATACATTTTTTCAAACCCTTCGATTCAAATTAGTATTATCTTAATTCAAAGTTTTTAAAAATCATTAAAAAGTACTATAATTTAATTTAGATTGTAATGAATCATTTTATCCAACCTATTTCAGAAGAATTTGGGGAAATTAATTTCATTAAAGGGGCGAGAGAAGGTAAATATCCATATTCACACGCTTTACTTATAGGAGATTTTTTAATAGATACAGGGATCTCCAGTAGACTATTAAGAAAGCTTAAAAGAATCTATCCGATAAATTATGTATTGATTTCTCATTGGCATGAAGATCATACTTCAGGTAATAGATTATTGCCTAACGCTAGATTTTCTATTCACTCAAAAGATAAATATTTGATTGAAAATGTAAATAAATTTAATGAATTTTATGGGATCTCTAATTCTTCAGCAGAAGAAGAATTTGAATGGCTTATGGAAGGTTTAAAACTTGAGAACACAAAAATTGATAATCTTCTAGAGGATAATCAAATTATTAATGTTGGGAATGATTTTAATATAAGAGTAATTCATACTCCGGGGCATACAGCAGGTCATTGTGCCTTCATAGAATTAAAATCTAAAATAGCATTTTTAGCAGATATTGACCTAACTACTTTCGTTTTTTATGCTGGAATTGATTCAAATTTAATAGATTTTGAAGAATCAATTGAAAAATTAATTGAATTCAACATAGAAACCGCTGTTACTGGTCATAGAGGGGTAATTGAAGGTGAAAAAGTAATAAAACAAGAATTGGGCAACTATAAATCAATAATTCATAAACGAGATGAACGGATTTTATCCCATTTCTCTGAAAACACTCCGAAAAATATAGTAGATTTTAAAAATAGAAATTTTATTTATAAATATTATAGCCAGTTCAAAGAATATGAAGTTATCGCTGAAATGATAATGATCCAAAAGCATTTCGATAAACTCATAAAAAATAAGCACATTGAACAAAAAGGAAATGGTTATATTTTAAGTTAAAAGTTAATTTTGAGAATTTCACTCATTCCCAAAATGGATCTTAAAAGAAGACTTGAAAAATTTAAAAAAGATAAGCATTGATTTTTTTTATAATCAAGAATTCAAATAAATATGGTAAGAATAGAACCAATCTTATTTAAACTATATCCTAATCTGAAGGATAAAGTTCCTTGGATCGCTCTACTTACTAACGTCCCTACTCCAGTTGAGAGATTAACTGAATTAGAGAAGTACTTTAATATGGAAAAAGGTAAAATATTTATTAAAAGGGATGGTAAGAATCATCCTATATATGGAGGAAATAAGCTTAGAAAGTTTGAATTTATTTTTGGAAAAGTAATAAAAAATGAAAAGACGGGGGTATTAACAACTGGAGGTATTGGGACGAATCACGGGTTAGCATGTGCCATTCTTTGCCATGAATTGAGTCCACCTTTAAAATGCCATCTCTATCTCTTTCATCAACCGGTAACTTGGCATGTTCAACGTTCTATACTATTATTTGATTATTTCGAATCGAAGATTCATCTTGGTAAGGGAGATATTGGCACATTTATAAAAAGTCTATTTTTCAAGGTTTTTCATCCAAGTTATTTTTGGATGTTTCCAGGAGGGTCTCCCTTATTTGGAATTGGATCTTCTCTTGGAATTGTTGGTTTTGTAAATGCTTTATTTGAGTTAAAAGAGCAAATTGATCAGAATCTAGTTCCTGAACCAGACATAATTTTCATAGCGGGGGGAACTGTCGGAACAGCAGCAGGGCTGATAGCGGGTTGTAAGATACTCGGTCTAAAATCAAAAATACATGTTGTTGCTGTAGCTACAAGTTTAACTTCAAATCCCTCAGCAGTGAAGCGTGATGCCAATAAAGTAATAAAATATTTAAGAAAAAAAGATAAATCAATTCCCAAAATAAAAGTAGTTGAAGAGGATTTTGTTTTTATTACAGGATATTTAGGATCTGACTATGGGGTTAAAACATTAAGAGGACAAAGTGCTGTTGATAAAGTGCATGAATTAGAAGGTTATAAAAAAGGCTTTAAACTTGAAACTACATATACAGGAAAAGCAATGGCAGCAATGTTTGATTATCTTAAACAAGAGGAGAATAAAAATAAGACCTTTTTATTTTGGAATACATATAATTCTAATGATTTGGATAAGTATCTTAAAAAGACTGACTTTAACTATGATAAATTACCAAAGAAATTTCATAAATTCTATGAAGATACTAAATTTCAATGCTGGCAAATTACAGGTTGCCCAGAAAATATAAAAAAAAGCTGTCCAGCATTTTTAAATCATGAATATAGGTTTTGGAAAGTAACAGACTGTCTACTTGAGGATGAAAAACAAAAAAAAGCATTTGAAGAATTGAAAAATCTTATAAAATTGGAGGATGCTTAAGAAAGACTAAATGATTTTTAATCTTTGCAATAAACCGGTGATTAAGATTGGTAAAGCAATTGTAGCATCACACCATACACTTACATGCTTGGATTCTAATGAATATTTACCCCATGATTTTGCCTCGGAAAATGTACTTCCTGAAAGACCGCCATCATATTCCGTTGCTGTATGAATACGTACTGAATAGTTATATCCCATTTTTATAATTTTATCAAATTGATCTAGCATAGGAAAGATCTGTTGAGCCCAATTTCGTGGGACTCCACCACCTACTATTAAAGTTCCATATTCTTTATATTTTTTGACAATTTCCCCAAATTTTTTCACATCCCCTAAAATATCAAATTGAAATTTATACCCTTCATAATAATCATATTTTAAAAGTTTAAGAGCTAATTCTGAGTCTGAAAAGGCGGGTATAAATATCGGTATATTATTTTGAGCTGCTTTTGAAAGAATAGAGTTAGTTGGTAATTTACTCCCTATTTTTTGTAGAAATTCAGAAGGAGTAATTTGAATATTTTTCTCATTAAATGAAGATTGAATAGTTTCTAATAATTTTACGTCAGCTTTATCATAATTTTCTTCTGGAAGGAAGATATCATAAATCCTATTTATTCGATATTTGAATAGTACATCATCATCGACATTGGGGCTTCCCAGATAGTGTCCTACATTACTTGCGGCATCTACTAAGTCGTGTGTAATATTAGCACCTGTACTTATTAATACATCAATTAATTTGAATTCAATTAATACCGAAATTAGTTCTCCCATTCCAGCAGGTACCATTGCTCCGCTTAAAGTTAATACAGTTAAGCAGTTTTTATTAGAGGTCATCTTTTCTAAAATATCTAAAGCAATACCTAAATTTCTTCCTTGAAAACCACAATCTCTAAGAGCCATTAAAAGATCATCAATCTTTTTAACAAATTTAGGATTGAATGGCTTAACTTTTCTTATTAAAAAATCTTCTTTTTGATGGTTATTCATAGATGAAATTTAATACTTTAATAATTTTAAAATGATCTATTTGATTCTAAACAAAATGTCATTAAATAGTATCATTATGAATAGAACCAATCCGTTTTTTGAGTGAGTTAACCCTCAATCTTTAAGAAACTCTTTAACTCATCCTTTTAATTCATTATTATACCCTAATTAATAAATATATGGAAAAGTAGGATTGTAATATTTGAGTGGGCAGATCTTATTACTTTTAAACGTTATAAATTTTAATATATTATTTAGGTTTCAAATAATTTTAAATATAACTTTTAATATTAAAATCTTAATCAATTAATATAAAGAAATAATGGTAAAATTATGTCATTAGTCCCAAAGAAAGTATTCTTTGTAAAAGGTAAGGGATTTCATAAATCTAAATTAGCTGCTTTCGAAGAAGCCCTCAGAGATGCGGGAATTGAAAAATTTAATTTAGTGAATGTTTCTTCCATATTTCCTCCCTATTGTATTGAAGTAGATAAAGATGATGGTTTAAAACAACTGCGTCCTGGCCAGGTTGTGTTTGCTGTCATTGCTAGGGCCGATTCTAATGAGTACAATAGATTAATTTGTTCTTCTATAGGTGTTGCTAAACCTGCTGATAAGGGGCTATATGGGTATTTAAGTGAACATCATTCTTTTGGGGTAAAACCAGAAAAAGTTGGGGAAATTGCAGAAGATTTAGCAGCGGAAATGCTAGCAACAACACTAGGTATTCCTTTTGACCCAAATTTAAATTATGATGAAAAAAAAGAAGTATTTAAAATGGGAGGAAAAATTGTTGAAACCAAAAGTATTACTAGTTTTGCTACTGTTAGAGAAGAAGATGAATGGGCAGCTGTAGTTGCTGCGGCAATATTCATTTTATAATCTTAGTAATCCTAAAATGACACTTTCTATTTCAAAAAAAAAAGAGAATTTTATTTTAAAAAAAATTTTTTAATCCTTTCTGGCAATAAAAAACCAGTATAAAATTCTAATGCACTTGAAATTAGTATTAATCTCGCAATTGTCAAAGTTAAAATGTTTGGTTGTAACGCAGCATCCATTAATGCTCCTATTGTCCAAGAAATAAAGGCAGCTAATAAAAATCTACCTTTTAGTTTTAACTCTTTATCTTCTGATTTAAGAGATTCTCTAGCAATTAATATCCCTGGAATAAGCAAATTAAAAACTATAAAAATTGCATATATTAAAACTACAGATCTATATTGTACATCTAAAATACCAGATAATTCCCCAATAACATTAGGATCAACCAAAATGAAATAAATAAGATATATCTCAAAAGCAATTCCGATAATGATGTAGATAATTATAAATATTTTTTTTTTATCCCTATATTTAAGATCTGTAAAGCCTTGTATCCAAATTAGTAAAATAATAGGAGCGGCAACATTACCTATTAAAAAATAAATAGAGGGTGTAAGACCTGTTCCAGTAATTAATGCTTTTAAAAATGAAATTGAACTAGGTAACCAAGGTGAAGTTATTCCAATCCACGTAATCCCAAAAAACAAAAGAGTCCTTTGTTTGTACTCACGGTATTTTATTATAATTGTTAAACCAACAATTAAAGATATTACAACAAATAGAATGCTAAATATACCATTAAGAATTTCTATTGATTCCATTTAATCATCACTAAAACACATTTATTTAACACATTTATATTTAGTAAATATGCATAAATCAATGTGAAACATTATAAATTGAATTGATATTAAGGTATGTTAGTGATATTAACACAAAATTAAAACATTGGAATGAATTTTAATTATTTTTTTTAAAATAGTTAATGTTAATGTTTTGAAAGCACGAGTCGATGGATTCAATTTCCTCTAAAGTCTCTAAATTCATACGACTTTTGTCGGTAAAATCTTTTGCGGCCCAGAGTAGTTTATTGAATCGTTGGTGATGATGGTGAAATCTTTGGTTTGCATATTCTTTTGCTTGTTTGGTGTAAAGAAGAAAAGGCCAATCACTACCTTCCATCAATAATAACTCACGTGCAATTTGCTTCAAAATTCTAATTTCCCACTCATTTGGATTGGGGATAGTTTCTAAAATGTTTTCAAAATCCTTTATTGAGGCATTGATATAGGGCCAAATCCAACCATATTCTGGATTTTTCCATACTTGAAAATGACCTCCTTCACCCCAACTACTTTCAGCCATTTTAATTACAGAAAAGTGCTCCTCATATTTAGATACATAATCAGAAATCGTGATCATTTCAATATTTTTATTAGAAGAATATAATTCAATAATTTTTTTTAACCAGAGTATCCCCTCCATCCACCAATGACCATAAAGCTCAAAATCATAAGGTGATATTAATATCCCCTCTGTTTGATATTTATCTGAAAATTTTTTTAATTCTTCAGAAACCAATAAAACAAAGTGATTCGCTTGTGAATCAATAATATCTTTAGCTTTATCAACATTATATAATTGTTTTTCACTTTGAGTGAATTCTTTACTACTGATTCTCCAGTAATGCAATCCCGATTCATGATCTTTTTTATGAAATTCTCGATAATATTCATTTCCAGGATACCCTATTTTGGAATCCCATACTTGCTGACTTGTTCTTTTGTTCCTTCCAAATACAGATAAGCTAGTTTCTAAATTATAGCCAAAATTGGTGTTGAGCCCAATATTGTTTTTCTCTTCTAATATCTCAGCATCTAAAATTCCGTGAGAATCTACGAAGAAATATCTAATTCCAGAATTATTTAACCAATAATCGATACTCTCCCTAACTTTTCCACTTTTATAATCTTTAGGCCGATATGCGCATTCAGGAAGCCAGATACCTTTAGGTTCTTTATGAAAGTGCCTCTTATGAGAGTCAACAGCCACTTGAATTTGAGAAAATACACCTGAATCATTCTCAAAAAGAGGTAAAAATCCATGTGTAGCTCCACATGTTATTAATTCTATCATTCCCTCATCTTGCAGCCATTTAAATGAACCTAACAAATCTCTAAAATAGTTATGATAATAAGTATCTAATACACTTTCAAAATTCTTCAAATGGAATTCTGCAATTTTTTTTCTTATTTGATTATTTCTAAATCGGTTGATATCTTTTTTAGCTCTTGAGATTAAATTCTCCATGTATTCTGTAAATCGCTGTTTTATGTATTCATCTGCTAATTGTTCAGCTAAAATTGGTGTTATGTTTACAGTAAGGGCTGTTGTTACTTTTTTCTCCTTTAATTGCCTCATAACATTTAAAAAAGGGATATAAGTCTCATTCATTGCTTCCATGAGCCATTCTTCCCCTGCAGGCCACGTTCCAGACTTTTTACACCAAGGAATATGTCCATGCAGAACTAAGCTAAAATATCCAAAAGGCATTATCAATAAGATTAATGTTTTATTTATAATTTAGTCTTTTAATATTATTATATTCTAATAAATTATAAACACGAACTATGAGTATAAAATTAAAGGTTATTAAAACCCCTCCTAGTAGTAAAGAGTTATCGAATCGCCTAGAAAAAGTTAAAAAATTAATGAAAAAGCAAGAATTGGATTATTATATTTCATTTAATCCCATAAATATCTACTATTTAACGAATTTTGCTTTTTATGTGCATGAACGCCCTTTTATCCTAATTATTGAGAAAGAAGGAATACCAAAAATGTTAATCCCCCAATTAGAAAAGGGGCATTTTGAATCTAGAGCTCAATGTGAAGTAGAATTTGTTATATACTATGAATATCCCGCCAAAGACGGTGAAAATTGGTATGATCATTATCAGAGACAGATTAATAAAAATGCTAAGGTTGGAATAGAATCCGAATTGCCAGTAGATATAGCTAATAAAACACCCGGAAAAATCATAGTATCAGATATTATTAATGAAATTAGAATTATTAAAACTGATTATGAGATAGGACGAATCTATCATGCATGTAAAGTAGTAAATAAAGGTCATAAAGTTCTTTTGAAAAAGTGCCGTCCAAAAGTTCTTGAGTTTGCTTTATACAAAGAAATAACTGATGCTATGACCTCTAAAATAGTTCAAGATATACCACATGCTAACTTTAGAGCCACAGAGACCACAGGAGCTGTTTGGCCCCCTTCAATTTCCCATGATCCCCATTTAATTCCTCACATATTTGCCCCTATGGAAGAAGGCGGTCCACATGTTTCAATAGTTTCTGCTCAAGTAGACGGGTATGGAGTCGAGATTGAACGCTCCTTCTTTTTAGGTCATGTACCTGAAAAAGCCATAGAAGCTTTTAAAACTATGATGGAAGCACGGGATCTCGCATATAGTATGTTAAAACCGGGAAAGATTATGGGTGAAGTAGATAAAGCAGTTAGAGCTTTAATAACTGAAAAAGGATATGGTGATTACATAATCCACCGTACTGGACACGGTCTTGGAATTACTGGACACGAAGCTCCTTTCTTAGCTGAAGGATATGATAAACCATTAGAAAAAAATATGGTAATCAGTATTGAACCGGGGATTTATATACCAGGATTAGGCGGATTTCGTCATTCTGATACTGTCTTGATCACTGAAGATGGATATCAAAAATTAACTAAAGCCCCAGAGACCCTAGAAGAACTTACAATTCCAATTTAATGGGTTAATTATTTATTCAATATATTTTACTATTTTTTTTAACGGTTTTCTAGATGTAGGTTCAGGAATTTCGCCTTCAATATAACCTAAAGGTAAAATTGTTAATAGATGGTCATTCTCTCCCAAACCAATTATTTTTTTTGCTTTTTCTCTATTCATAGCTCCTATCCAACATGTCCCAATCCCTAAAGACCACGCCATTAACATCATATTCATTGAAACTAATGAAGTATCAATCAAATACCATTTAGAACTTGTCTTAATTTTACCAACAATAGCAATTATAACTGGAACTTCTTTTATAAACTTGCCATAAAAGGCAGTTTTAGAGAGTTTTTCCAAAATTTCCTTATTTTTTATGACTATAAACTCCCATGGTTGACGATTTGAGGCACTAGGAGTCCATCTTCCTGCTTCTAAAATCATTTCTAATTCCCTTTCTTTAATGGACTTATCTTGAAATGATCTAATACTCCTTCTTCCTTTTAGAAAGTCTAATAATATTTGAGGATCAAGCATAATTGAGTTTTTTTTTATTTTTTTTTTGAAAGCTAATCATATAATAATTAAAAATGCTTTTTTAAGATCCTATAACAGTTTTCTATATTTTTAGTTTACATTACAAAATATATAATTTCTAAGAATCCATTTCTTAATATAATGTCTATAACTGATTTAAAAGCAAAGTATTCAAGAAGGGAACTAAAATCTGGTCCAAGAAAAAATGGATATAAGATGATGACAAAATATTATGAAACTCATAATCATGACCCCCATCATACTTTTTTGTACGGTTTTCTATGCTTAATATACGATGGAGTTAATACTCTTGATGATTTAAAAGTAAAGATGCATCTTTTTTTTATATCTTCTACAAGGCATGTTGTTATAGAAGATGAAGATGTGGAGGAATATTGGCAAATAGCACGTCGAAATAATTTGATTCAAATTCAATCTGATAATACAATAATTCTCACAGATGATGGCGTAAAACTTGTTGAATTTAGTTATTTCTGGAATTTACATACCTCCTATTGGATGAGAATAATCTTCTCTAAAACCACAGTTCTGATCGGTACAGCAATTTTCTTAGTTATTATTTCTTTATTAAAAATCTTAACAGGTTTAGATTTAGGGTCCCAAGGAATGGTAACTGAAGGATTTGAAAATTTAACAGATTTAGTAAAAATTGGTATTATTGTTATTCTAGGGATGAGGTTAAAGAAAGATAAGATTGCTAGCATTATTATTATTTTGCTAATGTTATTCACAGGTGGAACTTTAGCATGGTCGAGTGCTCAAGCTTTAGTAAATCCAGTTGAAATAGTACCAACAGTTCAATCATATATAATAGGAATCGTCTCAATATTGGTAAATATAGGATTAATGTTTTTAAAAGGGATGGTTGGACGAATTTCTGGAAATTTATCATTTTTAAGCGATTCTAAGGATTCAGGATTGAATGTAAAATTATCAGCGGGAGTTTTAATAGGATTGACTTTTGCTCTTTTTAGATATTATTTTGTTGATGCGATAGTAGGAATTGTTATCTCAATTCTTGTGTTTAAAGAAGGAATAGAAATATTATATGAATTATCCAAAAAAGAGGAGGATTTTGATATTACCTCAATAAAAGTTTATGCTGATAATATGTATGATAATCGTTTAACAGCTTATCTTCTGGGAAGCATTAGAAGGGAAAGCCTATCTCGTTCTGAGCTTATAAAAAACTTTGATCTAGGACTTAGTCTAGGACGTAAATATTATGAAGGATTTGCTGATTTTTTCTACAATGATTTAGGTCCAACAATTGCTAAAAAACATTTAAACAAATTAATAGAAGGGAATCTTGTTGAGTTCCTTGATGAAAATCTAGTTTTAACCCCAGGAGGTCTAAAAATCTTTTATAAAGCGAAAGTAAAGGAATTTAGAGAGCGTGCATATAATATTAACTTAGGAGGTCGTTTTAAATGGCAAAATTTAATTTGTATATTGTTCTTAGTAGTGTTTATATTAGTAATTATCTTTGCTCCTCAAATAAACTCTTGGTTTGCAAGTTTATAGAAGGTTTGATTAATTAGAATTGAAATAGTCTGACTCAAAGTTAGGATATATTTTCTTTTTTCTTCCTTCCTTTTCAAACTTAATAAGACCAAGGTCAATTAATTTGGTTAAATGATATTGAATAGTCTTATGATCTACCTTTAATTCTTTTGTGATTAAATTATTCCATACTCCAGGATTTTTTTCAATCATTTCTAAAATCTCTAAGGTTAATTTACTTTTTTGCAATTTTAAATCTACATTAGATATTGGATTCTTCTGATAATATGGAAAATATGCAATGAAATTACCAATTCTTTTTTTACCTATTACTTTATATGTTTGCAAAATATCAAGATGCCAAACTAGGTTACCCGCAGCTAACCCAGTTCTGCGTAACAATTCATTGAAGTGAATCCCAGGCTCTTTTAAAATTAAATCTATTATCTTATTGCGATTTTCATTCTCTAAAACCTCATCTAAAGATAATCGATGTGCTCCTTTCTCGATTGGTATGGTTCTAGTCCTTAGATATTGAAAATAATCTTTCTTAGAAATTGCAGCAACTAATGTAATAATCGCCAACATTATGATTGATCCGGTAATTATTAACCAAGTCCAATCCTGTTGAATCAGCTCCACTTCATAAAGTGTAACGAAATAATCATTATTTGGTTGGATATCTATAATAGACCCTTCTAAAGATTTTTCAGATGTAGTTTCATTGATTTTTTCCAATGTTTCAATTAATTGCCATGATTCTTGACCAGATTCATATAAAGCTAATGAATATAAGGCATCAGGATTAATACCATATTGTTGGATTTTTCTGTAACTTATTGTTAAATTCTCTATTGTATTATTTGCCCTTATCTGAAAAATACAGTTGTACCTATACTGATATCTAAAATTACCTCTTTGAGGTGATTGAGGAGGTTGCATAACACCAAAATTCTGTAAATTTGGTTTACTTGATATATTTAACGAAATTGGGTTACTGTTATTAATTATGAATAATGATTGACGATCTTCAATATTTATATCATAATCAATAGAAAGATTTATTAAAACATTGGTAGATACTTCAAAAATAAGATTATTAAGTAGAAAATTATATGATACCTTTTCGTTTGGTTGAATAATATCATTAGTCGACAGACTTGATGGAATGGTTTCATTTCGAGCATTAATATCTACTAAATAAAAATTAAATCCTAGGATAATAATTAAAATGACTAAAAGAAAATACCTATAATTTTTCCTTCTATGTATATTAACCATTCTCAATAAAATTCTATCCAAATTCTATATTAATTATATTAAAAATTAAAAAAAAAATTTTGTTTACTTTTACTTTCTTTTTCTGAGACTCAAGACTGAAACAATAGCAATAATTCCTATAATTCCTCCAATGCTAAGGACAATCAATAGTGTATTATCTGGTTGTGGAATCAATACCGTCCAATAAGAGAATTCACTTGTTTCAGCAACTAAATATCCATCCTCTACTGTAGTTGGTACTAGTTCCCATTCTTCATTACTTTCATTGTAGCGTGCCCATTGTCCATTTTGGTTTCGATTATTTGCTTGAATTTTAAGTTGTGCATCACATGTACCATTGCATTTAAGTTCAATACAGAATCCTTCTTCGTATAGATATCTATTTCGATTTCTTATTTGATAAGTATATCCTTTCATTAAACCAAGTTCGGCTTGTTCTTCTGTACAAGTCATATTCATTAATAATGGTCCTGAGCCGTTCACTTCCAATATAAAGTCTTTTACTCCTATTTCTGATGCATCACAATTAATATTTACTTCAAGATCTACATCAGTAATAACGGTGACACGAGTTTGCATAAGAAATCTGAACATAACCTCGTTATGAGCTTGAATTTGATAATTATGAACATACTCATCACTAAGGATATCCTCAATTGGAGGAGCGCCTAGAACGTTTGTCACACCGAAAATTGAAAATAGCATTAAGAAAGCAAATGCTCCGAGTGTTATTTTATTAAATTTTCTCATTTTTTATTTCAACACCAAATTTTGTTCTAATTAGTTAAAAAGAAGTTGGTATTAAAAGGATTAGGGAATATTTCTTCCCAATTAAACTGAGAAAGAGCATTACATTTAAGTAAATTATGAAAGATTGGGATATTTTCGAAAATTGATTTAGTAGAATGAAATTTTTCAATAATTATTCTAAGCGGACAATTTAACTCATGATGTTCATTTAAAATTTATCTAGTAAGAGATCATCAATTTGTTTTACCAAATCTGATGATAAAGGTCCTAATTCTAATGTTTTAGCATTTTCCTCAATTTGTTCAATTGTTTTTGCTCCGGGTATTGGTATTGTGGTTTCACTAGTAGCCATAAGATAGCCAAGTTGCGCCTGAATTATCGTTCTATCGTCTTTTTCTATTATCTGTTTTATTTCAGGAAGGATTTTGTTAATTGTTATATAACGTTCTTGAGAAAAATCAACTCCAGCTAGCATATGATCAGCTGAAATTTTAGTATGTTCATTATATTTCCCCGTTAGTATACCAGAAGCTAAAGGACTTCTTATTAATCCAATTAGGTTGTTTTTTTCACAGATTTGTATCATTGGATCATTAGAAAGTGTTATATTCATTGCATATTGTACGGAATTGCAATTTTCACTTTTTGCGAAGATTTCCATTCGCTTTGGATCATCTGTACTCCATCCATAGCCTCCAATCAAACCTTCTTCTACTAATTCTTCTAAGATTATTTGAACTCTTCTCGCGTCATCAGAATCATGTTGACTAGAATGTAATTGATAAATATCAATAAAATCAGTTTGAAGACGTTTCATACTAGCTTCAATTGCACTGCGAATGTACTCAGGACTTGTGTTTTTCTTACTAGGGGTACGAAGATTTCCTTCCTCAAAAACACCTCCAAATTTTGTAGCAATTATAACCTCATCCCTATCTTCTTTCAGCGCCTTTCCGAGAACTTTTTCACTTCTCCCTGCGCCATATATATCTGCTGTGTCAAATAGATTTATTCCAAGTTCTATAGCCCTTTGGACCGTTTTTATTGATTCTTCATCATTTACTTTTCCATAAGCTAGATAAGCTCCATCGGAGCGCATAAATGGTCCACCAAGACCAAAACATCCCATTCCTAAGGCGCTTACAGCTTTCTTGCTTCCTTTAATTTTTCTTTTTAACATAAAATCACCGCTTTTTAGAGGTTAAGTTTACATTTAATTAAATGATTAATTTAATCAAATTATTCACTCTGCTTTACCTTTTATTAAAGATTTCTGTTAATATATAGTTTGGAATAATGAACTACACTTGAAGTTTAAACTTAATGGATTCAATCAAATTTCATGGCTTATTTGATTTTAGGTAATTAAATAAAATACGTCATGAAAGGCGTAATTCGATTTCGATGAGTAAGTTGTTTTGAACTTAAATTTTAATATTATAATTTTGAAAATATTATTATACCAAATCAAATTAATATATTTATAAGGAATTCATCTTAAATCTAGTTTAACTTGAATTCAAATACAAATTCATGGAGAAAAATTTATGTCGTTAAAGGATTTCACGAAAGAAATATTCACGCGATATGGTTTTACTGAGGAACATATCAGCATCTATTTAGTGTATTTAAGAGTTCCACGTGCAACACCATCTGAAGTATTCATGACTTTAACAGAAGGAAATGCAGCTTTAACTTATGATACAGTATTAGAAGTCACTAATTGGTGAGTTGAGAAAGGTTTCCTCAAGAGAATTGAAGGTATTGTTGATAGGTACATTCCACTTCAGCCATATTTCGAATTATTTACTAGCGAATCAGAAAAATTTAGAAATGAAATTGCCAAGATAAAGGATAATATCTTAGCTGATCAATCTAATCGTTTTGAAAAGCTTGAAGCGATTCAAAATAAGAGTATTGGGGAAGTAGAAACTGCCGTTGATAAGCAAATCACAGATTTTTTTGAAGATTCTGATTCAAAGAATAATGCTAAAAGGAACCGAATTGAAAGTGCCACAACCCGATTTAGTGAAACTACCAAAACATTAGAAAGTAATATTCATAATAGTATGGACACACTAAATTCGAATTTAAAAAATATTTCAAGTACAAGTGTAACCAGAAATGAATCTGAAATAACTACAACAAAAGATAACCTTACGACTTTAATTTCGAATTTATTAAGTGATTTTTCAACGAGAGTTGAGAATTTAGATAGAGAATTAAAAATGGAACTTGATGAGCACGTTGAGAGACATAAAAATACCGCGAATCAACTTAAACCTAAAATGGAACAAATTCTTGAGAAGTATTTGGAACGTATGGATAGAGTTGTCACTGACTTGAAAGCGAAAATTTCGAACTTATTAAAAGAACATGCGACTCATGTAAAGAATACTACTGATACTCTCCAAACACGCCTAAAAGCGACCGTTGATGATAGGCATCGAACATTAACTGATCAAACAAACGATTTTAAAAGCATGACATTAACTTTAATTGATAATTTACTTGAACACGCTAATAGATTTACTGATTTTTCAGAAGATATGGCTAAAAAAGGATTTTTCTGGATGGGTAAGAAGAAGAAATATAAAGCTCGACATGAAACTACTATACAAAATATATTGAAATATAGTGAACCAATGAAACCTGATTTTATTAAGACTTGTGATGATTATATCACTGATACTCGAAGCACTACGGATACAATTAAAACTGATGTAACTGATACTATGGTAAATGAGAATGACGGATTAGCTAATGAAACCAATGATCTTGATTACCGAACTCAAGAAACCATAGAAGCACAACTAGAAACCCTTGCTACTGATTTAGCTGGAGAAGTAGATGATACCTTGCAAAATGGTGTAAAAGATTGTTCTGATACCAGAATAAAATTAAAAGATTCTTTAGAAAGCTCACTTAAAACACACCATAGACAATATGATGACTCAATTAATAATCATAAAGAAAATTCATTAAAACATTACACTGACTTTGATCTTGAAATTAAAAAAATAAGCGCTGATTGGACGAGAGATGTCAATACAGATTTTGAAAATAGTAAACGAGATTGTTCAGAAAAAATTAATAGTGAAATAAGATTATGGAATGCCGAAGGTAAAGATATGGATACTAATCTATCTGATATGCTTGCAGACCATAAATCTAAATATGAACAAAACGCAAAAACCCTGCAAAATAGTTTATCAAATACGACACGAGATACTAATCAAAACGTTAAAGATGCTATCGCAGACTTTACTTTACAATTTATGAACTCAATTGATGATGCAACCGAATTAGGTGAAAGCAGTGAAAGTAAGTTAACTGATATTCATAATGCTGCAAGTTCAATTCCAGAAATCGCTAAGGTTACAACTTGGCCAGTGATTGGTAAAGACGCTATGGTTGCAGTTATAAAAGATGCAATTTATAGAGTAAAATCTTCAATTATCATCGTTACTCCATATGTAGTACCTGATATCTTACAAGTCGTTTCTGAATACGCATTCCAGAAGAAAGCTGTACGGTTTATGTTGACCAGCAGATGGGAACTTGATCAATACTCAGGAATCATTGGAAAAATGAAGCAATTAGGTAACATACAATTCCGTCAATTACAAACAGCTGGTGAATTCTTTGCTGTAACTCGGGATGCTGAGGAAGTAATTCTTGCTCCTGCTACAGATAAAGAGACTGATATGATAGCAATTGTCTCAAATCAAGAAGGATATGCAAAATTGTACTCACAATTCATAGGACCAATCTTTCAAGCAAATAGCCGACC
>JAEOTV010000128.1 GCA_016839635.1 Promethearchaeota archaeon
ACTTGATATTTATTCTGATGATCCTCATAAAGAACAGATTATGGCTGTGTTGTTCAATATTTTATTTAAATTCTTGTTAATCTTAGCACCTGTAAATCCAATGCTAACAGAAGAAATTTATTTAAAACTGTTTAAATCACACGCAGTATCGCTGGATTTAGAGAAAACACCGAGTATACATTTACAGGATTGGCCTGATTATGATGAGGATAAAATAGATTTAGATTTAGAACAGCAAATGCATTTCACCAGAGATTTAATAGAACATATCAGAGCAATAAAGGATGAGAATAAAATCAGGTTACGATGGCCTAACAAGAGAGTCCTTTTTGAACCAAAAGAAGGAATGCCTGAAATTATATTTCCGGACATAATTAAACAAATGGCTAATGTAAAAGATATGGAAATTGTTACATCTATCAAGGAGACAGCAAGTTTAATAAAAACAGAATCAAAGTATTGTAATATTTATCTTGATGTTAGTCTTGATCCCGATCTATTAGCAGAAAGAGTAAATAGCGACTTAGTTCGACATATTCAATTCTCACGGAAAAAGAATGATTTTAAAGTAGGAGAAGAAATACAGCTGTTTTTAGCTGCGGAAGAAGACTACTTAGTAGAATATCTCAATAAAAGTAGAGATTCAATATCAGAGAAAGTTACTGCTAATAGTTTAGAAATTACCAAAGGTGAATTAAAAGAAGAAAAAAATCGAGTATATGGTAAATTACCTATTTGTCCCAATCAAGAATGTTCAGCTACTTTAAAAGATAATATTTTTATAAAATTGAAGAAAACTAAAGATGTAAAATGTCCTCATTGTAATGCTGATTTAAGCGATGAGAATATTGGGAAAATAACCTTTAATTTTGCAAGAGTATAAAATACTTTTCTTGAAATAATTTTTTCATTATTTTTGATTCTTCTGATAAAAATCCATCCAATAATCAAACATTTCTTTAAGAGTCTTATTGATCGATATTTTTGGACTCCATCCTAACTCCGATTTGATTTTAGAGTTATTTCCTACCACAATATCTTCATCGGATTTTCTTACCATGTGAGGTGCATTCTCAACTACTTTAATTTTTTTCTGGGAAAAATTAAGTGAGGCATCTAAAATCTCTTTAATTTGAATTTTTTTGCCTGAGCATATATGATATGTCTCTCCTGGAGTACCTTTTGTTGTTGCTAGCCAAATTGCACTTATAGCATCTCCAATATCCAATAAATCTCTGTAAGGCTGTAAATTACCTACTTCTAATAAAGGTTCTCTCAAATCTAATTCAATCTGAGCAATTTTTCTTATAAAATCAGAAGGAGCGCTGCTTGATTGTCTTATCCCCGTCAAATTGAAAAATCTCAAATTAATGGTTTCAATCCCAAAATTAATATAATATTGCCGTGAGAGAAGTTCAGCGGCAATTTTGCTGATACCGTAAGGATTGACTGCCATCAATGGGTCCGTTTCTTTTAAAGGCCTTCCAATGCGGGCTGTAGTACCAAATTCTGCAGCAGAGCATGCTACTACTACTCTTGAATCAATTTCAAACTTTTTTATTGATTCAAATATATGGATAGTTCCAATTACATTTGTTTCAATTGTCTCTATAGGGTTATTCCATGAAGGAATGATATATGGTTGAGCCGCAAAATGAAAAACATATTTTGGTCTCAATTCTTTGAGAATATGCTCAATTAGTAATTTATTATTAATATCGCATTCCAAAAAAGTTAATTTTGGATTGTTTGTTGCTATTTTTATCTTTTTTCCAAGAAATCTCTCTTTTTGCTTACTTGAAAATTTGTCTATTCCGTTCGTGTAGTGAATTAATTTGCTAAATGAAGAATTAGGTCTATCTAATCCGTAAATGTTAAAATCTTTTTTTATACATAAATCAATCAAATGCGAACCAATAAATCCATTAGACCCTGTTATTACGATATTTTCCATTTGCAATTTCAAATTATTTAATTATTAATTATGTAAAGCCTACCCTATACTTCATTTATAACTAGTTAAGAACTATTTTCAGTTAGATCTTATTTTGAATTTGACTGTTATTATAGTTCTTCACTAAGTTAGTATAAATTATAGAAATTAAACTTTATAGAAAAGGATTCACTTTTCTTAAA
>JAEOTV010000129.1 GCA_016839635.1 Promethearchaeota archaeon
GCCTTGAGTAGAATTTTCCATCACAAAAATTTTTGCTCCCTTTTCCTTCAAATAAAGAATCACTGCTTCTAAAACTTCTGGTGACGTGTGAGTATGTTTTTTAAAATCTATCCCGTTTACTTTAATGAACACTTCTTTTGATTTTTTAAGAATAGATTTACCAGAGCTCTCAATTTGATTAAGGATTTTATTTACAGCAGATTTAATCCCTTGATCTGTATCTTCAATATATACTTCCGTCAAAATTATTCACTTTTTCTAATTATAATATCTTAAAGTTGCTATATTAAAAAACCGATTGCTGTTTAATTACATTTATTTTATTAGATACCCCTATAGGGGATCACAATTCTGTTTTTATAAAGTATTATATAATACTTTGACAATGTAGAATATAAAATTAAAAATTAATTTTTAGGAAATTGCAGCGGATAAAGAGTGTTGATGTATTAAGGGGCTTTTCTATTTGGATTATGGTATATGGACACATGCTTCAGTTCTGGATAAGACCAGAAGATTTTTGGCTTAAATTCTGGTTGTATGCATTCCTAGCGCCTATCGGTGCTACCGGATTCCTTTTTATCTCAGGGGTAAGTGCAACTTTAGCTTATAAAAATAACTTGCAAACTCAAAAAGTGCAGATGAAAACTATGAGGAATACATATCTCTTGAGAGCTTTTTTCATACTAATAATAGCACTTATCTTCAACTTTGGTGTTGCTATGGTATTTGGTGGTGATTTAACAGACGTATGGAGTTGGAATGCTTTACAAACAATTGGTATATCATTGATACTAGCATGGCCTTTACTAAAAACATCTAAAATGGTAAGATTGTATGTAGCATCATCAGCAATCATTTTTAACCAAGTCTTATTAATAACACTTACTCCCTATAATGGACAAACTAGTTTATTGGGCATAACTTATCACATACTTTTTAATCCTATAGATACGTATGTTATCTTAAATTATTACGGAATCGTTCTCATCGGTTCTGTAATGGGAGATTATATTTATAATTTGAAAAATGGTGATGAACAAAATAAAAAAGAATTTTTATTCAAAAACAGGGCAATAATCTATTCCTTTTTAATTGGGATATCCATAACTGTTTTTGGTATATTGTTCCTTTATCCAAACTTCATCTGGTTTAATTCTATCTCATCTGTTCTTTATGCATTAGGTTTAATAATAGCTTTTTTAGCTGTTCTTATTGTAATTGAAATATTACAATTAATTAAAACGAAAAATAGCTATAGGTTTCTCTATTTCTATTCCTATTACTCTTTTACCCTCTTTCTTGGACATAATGTTCTACTCATACTATTTATCGACCAATTAAATGCTTATTTGACTATCTGGATTGTGGTTGCGGTGTTTAATGTTATCTTAGTATGTTTACTTAAAATTATGCATGATAAATTAGGAATACGTGCTTCTGTAAAGGCAGGAATTAGTATATTAAGTGGATTTATAGCAATGAAGATAGAGAAAAAAGATATGCTGAGCTTTAAAAAATTTGAAAACTTAGGTAAAAAGATCTAATTCAAAAAATATAATTTCTTATTCTAAACTTATTTAGTATATTGTAGTCTTTGTACTTTTTCTAATTTTATAGAATAGCAAAATTTATATACTTCAGTTACCGTTGTATTACTATCGTTGTCGATGTATCGATAACCGTAGTAACAAATTAAAAGTAGAAAAAAATGGTCGAAAATATAGCAAACAAATTCGAGAGAACCATGAAAAAGGGTTTCATCAACATTTTTGTGCTTTTAGTTTTAAATAAAGAACCAACGTACGGTTATCAAATCAAAAAGCTGATAAAGCAACGTACTCTGGGTGTCTGGTCACCTACAGACTCAACTATGTACACCGTCCTTAAGGATCTACGAGAGAAGGACTTGATAAAACGACGAAAAACTCATGATCCAGATGATTCTAAAAAAGTGTATGAGCTTACAGTGAAAGGTAAAGAAACATTAGATTTAATGTTGCAAAGCGAGAGGGAGATAAGAGAATCGATGAGAACAATTATTTTCTCTACATCTAAAGTTGGGGATGAATTTCTTGAGGAAGGACTCCAAGATTTTATTCTTAAGGGTCCTCGATTTCGAGGAATGCCAAAGAGAGGTCCTTTTATAGGGCCAATTAAAGGAGATTTTATGGGGAGATTCAAAGATAAACCCAAGAATGAACAATTAGAAATCTTAGATATCCAGAAATTATTCATTAGTAAACAGATTGAACATTTATCTCAACGTTTAGCAAACATCGATAAAAAGATTTTAGAATTAAAGTCTGATACATAAAATAAATTAAAAAATCTAACCCGAAAAATGAAAAAAATGTCAGAAATTGTATTAAAACTCGAAAATTTGACTAAAAAATTTGGGAATCTAACAGCAGTTAATAGTATAAACCTTGAAGTTCATAGAGGAGAAACCATTGGATTAGTAGGTCCTAATGGAGCAGGCAAAACTACAACAATTAAGATGATCGCAAAAATTCTGAGACCAAATTCGGGGAGGATTCTTATTAGGACTAACGGAGTTGAGTTACAAGATTTAGGAAAAATATCAAGAACAATAAGCCAAATAGGATTTTTAATAGATATTCCTGCTTTTTACAATATGACAGCATATCAATTACTGAGATATTTCGCAAATCTGCAAAATTATCCAAAGAATAAAATAAATCAAAGAATCGATGAGCTTTTAGAACGTTTCAAGCTCTCTGAATGGAAATACAAACCAGTTAAAACTTTTTCGAAAGGAATGACACAAAAAATAGGAATTATTCAAGCATTGATACATAATCCTGACATAATAATATTAGACGAACCACAAACAGGTTTAGATCCATTAGCGCGTGTTGAAATAAGGAAATATATCCGAGAGCTTCAATCCCTTGGAAAAACTATATTTGTTGCTTCTCATATGTTATATGAAATATCAGAAGTATGTGATAAAATTGCTTTAATCAATTATGGCTCAATAATTGGATTTGACTCAGTAGAGAATTTAGCGCTTAATTTAAAGAGTAGTGAATTAAATTGTGTACTACTTAAACCTCTTGTTGCAAATGAATTAGAACCATTATTAAATCATTTAACTGAAAGACTTACTCCATATCTTGACAAGAACTTAGATCCAAAGATATCAAAAATTCCAGTGAAGTATTATCCCGATCAACAAGGATTCAAAATTTTTTACGATGGGAAAAATGAATCAAAAGGAGAAATCTTAAAGATTTTAGTTAAGGATTTCGAATCAGATTTTACAGTGATCTCATTTACTCAACCAAAAACTTCTCAGCTGGAAAGAATTTATACAGAAATGGTAAAAGATAATGATTCAAAAGATAAAGCTTTATCAAATGGAGAGGTATAGAAAAATGGAAAATCGAAAAGAATATCTTACAGGAATAAAACCAATATTTTATACTATTATATTTGAAATAAAAAAACAAAGAAAGAAATTTTATTTCTTTTCTTTAATCGCAATTATTATTGCGGTTTTATTGGGTTATGTCCTACAATTAATCCCAAGCTATCTTCTTTCAGATACACAAGCGGAGTTCTTTAATAACGGCTTACAATTTATTTCATTTATAACTTTATTCGGTGCGTGTTTGTTTTTCTCAGGAATAATTTGTTCGGAATTCGATAAGAAAACGGGTTTTATTGTTTTTCCAAAAATAAATAAATATAAATTGATATTAGGAAAATATTTTGGAAATTTAGTTCTAGTAGTCGCTATTATAACTATTTACTATTTTGTTTTGGGACTCTTAGGATTTTTCTATTATGGTGGACCTATTAACATTCGATTCTTTTATTCGTATGGAATTGCGATATTATATGTGATAGCGCTAAGTAGCTTTGTGACTTTTTTTAGTTCTTTTATGAGAAGTGTAAATTTAACAATTATATCCACTTTACTTATTCTTCTTATTGGATTTAATATAACAGATCAGATTCTCACATTGATATTTGCAGATAGTTTTGAGCCATTATACTCTTTAGCATATTTAGGATCTCTCATAACTGGGATACTCGAATATCCTTTTCCAGATCCAAGATTTTCTGAATTTTCATTTAGTGGTATGGGACCAGGAGGTATGGGAGGAGACTTCACATTTGGCCAATGGGTAACCCCTAGTGTTGTGATGGGTATTACATTACTACTCATTTTTATAGTTATTTATTTTGCGTTAGCGGCATATTTATTCAAACGGAGGCAATTATAGAATGAAGAAAAACACAAAGATTAGTATTATTGGAATATCGCTTCTCAGTATATTTATATTGGGAATATTTTCAACTACTACCATAGCTAAAGGGAATTATAACATTGCTTTAACTAAAGGAACTGAAGTTTTTACAGTTTCGCAGTATGACGAAGCTGCTTGGAAAACTATCGTTAATTCATCTACAACGCCCTCAATTTGGTTTGAAGGGGAATCAAATCATACTGGAGCGAAAAGTAAAAGTACGATTAAAGGTTGGAATTATGTTACATGGGAATCTTATGATGTATTTGTTTCATTTTTTCTGTCAGCATTATTCGAATCTGAAGAACTTATCCCAATATTAGGATTATTGAACAGTCAAGGTTATAATGAAACCACTATAAACGCTAATTATACAAATAGCTACAATCTATGGTATGGTTTACGCGCTGTATGGAATTTTACGATTGGAAGCTTTGAAGAAGATCCTACAAATGCAAATGACCCACTCTTAATATTTCAAAATCCAACAGATATCGATGACATTCTTATTGACTATAATAACTTATCAGCTAAACTTAATAGTAATCTTATGATTCAGATGTCAGGATACACATTTCCTATCTTAAATTCAGATGAATTTTTATGGCTATTTGTCTTTAATGGACTAGCATTAGGCACACCCTCCAGTTCCTATATAGAAGACCTGACTACTACTCTCAATTGTCAAAATGCCACAGTTAATAATAATATTCTTACAATTAATCGTGTTGGTGAAACAAATTATACCGTAGAAATCATATATGGTAGTGAGGGAACAATGGCATCATTCCTGGTAAAAGATGTTGGTGACAATATTATATATCATATTGTTTCGACAAATTCAGATTGGATTTTCTTTACTACTTTAATCGCAGTGGTAATTTGTATTGGAGGAATAAGTGTTTATTTAATAATCCGGAAGCAAAAGATAAATAAAATGAGAAATAAATAAATCTTTTTTTTTATAATTTTGAATAAAAAAATACTAAAAAATATTATTAGAAAACTATTTTTGTTATGATAAATTAACCTATGAGAGAATATGACTGAAAATATAATTGAAGTAAAGAATTTAACAAAGATCTACGAGGAAGGCGATGTATTAGCTGTAGATGATATTAGTTTCAACATCCAGAAAGGTGAAATTTTTGCTTTACTAGGACCTAATGGTGCTGGGAAAACCACTACGATAAATGTACTTGCAACATTATTATCTAATACAGAAGGGGAAGCTTTTGTTAATAGTTACGATGTAAACAAAGATCCTGATAAAGTTAGAAAAAGTATTGGAATAGTTTTTCAAGAACCCTCCGTAGATGGTGAGATGAAAGCATGGGAAAATTTAGAATTACATGCAGTTCTATATGGGATGCCAAAAAAGGAGAGACAAGAGAAAATCAAAGACGTTCTGAAGTTAGTGGATCTTGAGGATAGATCTGATACATTTGTAAAGAATTATTCTGGTGGGATGAAAAGACGTTTAGAAATTGCCAGAGGTCTACTCCATGAACCTAAAGTTCTTTTTTTGGATGAACCTACCTTGGGATTAGATCCTCAAACACGTAGAAAGATATGGGATAAGATTAAAGAGTTGAATAAAAGCGATTCAAAAATAACAATCCTAATTACCACACATTATATGGATGAGGCTGATGAACTCGCTGATAGAATATGTATCATGGATCATGGTAAGATCATTGCTATGGACACCTCAGAAAATCTCAAAAAACAATTATCTGGTGATGTTATTGATATTAAATTAGAAGAATTAAATGATAGATTCAAAATCCCTATAACCATAAATCAAATAAAAGAGATTCCAGGAGTAAAAAATGTATCAATGGGAACTGGTGGGGAAGAGCAATCAATGATGCCAA
>JAEOTV010000130.1 GCA_016839635.1 Promethearchaeota archaeon
AATTAGATAAAGTTTATTTTTACAAAAAAAAATAATATTTAATAAAACCTAATTTACTATTAACATTAAGAATATTAGTAAAAAGAATATTGATATTAAATTTGATGCGTAATGTCAGATAATAGTAATAAAAGTGTAGCTATTAAAGATTTCTTTAAAAGGAATGTCCTAATAAATGAACTTGAGGAAGTGTTGAGATTTAAACCAGAAACACTAATAGGTGTTGATAAAATTAGCTCTGAACATTTGTCTAATGAAGGAATAAAGACCATTGATGATTTAGCTAATTTATCTGCCTCAAATCTACCTGAAATAAAAGAAATACTACCAAATATGCTACTAAAATGGGTAAAAATTGCTCAAGTTATCCAAAAAAATGTGCTAGAACAACTTCGTCGGCATAAAAAGATCTTAATGATAGGATTGGATGCGGCTGGAAAAACATCTATACTAGCTATAGTTCAAGATAAATTCTCAATAATAAAATCTCTTCTTCCAACAAGAGGAGTAAAAAGGGAAAAATTAGATTTTTTCGGATATCCGGTAATCTCGTGGGATTTAGGTGGGCAAGTACAATACAGAGAGAAACTTTACTTTAATAGACCTGAACTTTTCTTTACAGAAGCAGACATTATGCTGTATGTCGTCGACTCGCAAGATCCGGATAGATTTCCTGAAGCAGCTAACTATTTTCGTGAAGTTCTAAAGGTACTAAAAGATTTACATGAGAAACCTGAAGTTTTGATAGTGTTAAGTAAGAGTGATCAAGATATACGTAAAACATTGCAATGGCAACAAAATGTTACAAACATAAAGAACAAGTTTAACAGTATTGTCACTGAATATGAGGATTTCGTTGTAGATTATTGCGATACAACTGTGTTTCAAAGAGAAACTATAATGCAAATGTTCAGTATTGCATTAAAGAAAGTCTCTGATACTTCAGAAATAATCGAACATATTCTTGAAGAGTTTACACATCAAGTAGAAGCAAAAGCGTCAAGCTTAGTATCAATGGATGGATTGATTTTTGGTAGCTACACGGGTTCTGATACAGATGAAATGCTTGTAAATAACACTGCTTTATTACTTCAAACATTATCAAACTTTTATAATTCGATAGGGTTAATTAGAGAAAAGTCGATAAAACTAGAATTACCTCTTAATGGGTTTACAATTCGGGGTGAAAAATTGTTTGAGTATTCAGAACTACAAATCCCTGTATATTTATGGATGCTTTCTCAAAATCCAGAATTATTAGAAGGAAAGATTGATTATTTTAAAGAACAGTTACTTCCATTGATTAATTTATTCCTATAAAGCCTTTTAAGGCTACTACAAATTTAAAATATTTTCAGTGCTTTTTTGAACTATTTTTAATTATGTTTAGGTAGATTCTAATTCTTTATTTGCTGCCAGTAAAAATTCACTACACTTATCTAACATTTCTATTGCTTTATTGAGTTTTCCTGCAATTGATTCTAAGCCTTTTTCTTGAGCAACAATTCGCCATTTTAAAAAACTTTCTTTATGCGAATTGTTATGATCTGCCCAATGTTTACATAATTTTGTTAATTTTAAAATTTCTTTATCTTGCTTATCCAAATTATTCCACATTTTTACATTAAAATCATTATAATAATGTTAATAAAGCTCAACACATTAACTTTTGGTTTTTCTATTTGACTAGATTTATATATTTTAAAAAGAATCATAAAATAATTGGTTCTGTACTACTTTATTTAATCTCTTATGTTTTACTTATTTAAACCTATTGAGTTCAAATACTTTATCAAGGTATTTTATTATTAATGATCACAAAATTGGTGATTTATTATTAAAAGAGGAAATCAATATTATAGTGTTGAAGCAGACAAAGAAAAAAATCGAGTAAATTTTGTAATGCAAGGCAATATTCCTGATGTGAATTCAGTTGGTAATTTTGAATCAGATTGGGGTACCACTGTTGGTGAATTAAGATCTGGTTTCACTATTATTGGTGATTTAAGCAATTGTGCTCCACTCCCCGAAGATGTAGAATCTCTTAATCAAAAAGTTCAAGGGTGGATAATGCAACAAGGATGTAGTAACGTAGCACAATTAGTTGGCAATTTGAACGTTATGAGTCAAGTTAATGCATTCGCTGAAAGATCAGGGATGAGAGATATATTACGAGCTTTCAACATTCGAAGAACTGCTGAAATGTGGCTTGATATGAAATAAATGTTTAAGCTACAATAGAAAAAAAATAAATAAAATAAATAAATTTAGGTTCGACACAATCTCTTTAAAAGTGTTGGATCTACAATTTCTTTTGGTTCCCAACCTTTTTCTTTAAGATATTCGTGTATTTCATCTTTAATATTAATTGGGATATCTGCTTCAAGTCGAATGAATTTGTCTAAATCGTTTGGGAATTGAACTCCTTTATATTTCCGCTCTAAATCAATCCAATGAGATAATTTTATCATACGTCCCTTAGAGTTATCTGCGGGTCTTAGTGCTAATTTGGCCACTAAACAGATAGCTTGTTCAATGCTTTCTGCAGTAGTTAATAAGTGCTCAGGACCAGGACCAACTAAATGATCAGCAGTTCCATCTCTAGCATTAAAGACTTTCCAAACATCATCATTATCAGAACGTCCAATATACATTCTTCTATATTCTGCAGCATGTGGTCCACATACAGCGGGTATTCCCACTCCATTAGCCATACTTGCTATGCTTGCTGCTTTTTGGGACATTGCACCCCATGCAACACCAACTGCACCAACTCGATTTAAAATATAATCTGCAATTTCCTCGAAATTTCCCCGTAGTGGTCTTCGAGCGAAAATATTGGCTACTTTAATTGCTGCTCCTGTAATATGAGGATTAGATACACATGAACCTACATTTACCAAACCGCCTCTATCAAAATCACCGGGAAATCTATCATATAAAGTCTTTCCTTCTTCGTCTTTTACGAGACCTATATCCATTGCTCCACAGCCTGAAACTACTACAATATAATTTCTTGTTAGAAATTCTTCTGCCATTTTATATAGTTCCTGAATTTCGTGAGCATAACTAGCACATCCAATTATAGCAACAATTCCAGGAATTTCTCCTAAGACAATAGGAGCACCTACATTTCGGATTTCTGTATCCATAATTGGACCACGTCCTACTCGACAATTAAATTTCTCATTTCTAATTTTTTCTCTTGCAGCATACTGTAATAAAGTTAAAGGAGACACATTTTTCATACAATCTCCTTCACAGCGACCGCAACCTAAACAATCATCAAATGCTCCCGCTAACACTGAAAAATCCCCATCCTTAGCTAATTTTACCCCTTCCACAAGAGGTAAGTCGTTTGGACAATTTCGCTGACAATTTCCACATCCATTACAATTCATCGCCATATCAATACATCCTTGTTCATCAGGAACTCCACTCTTAGCTTTTCTAATTGGTTTTACTTTTATTGCAGTTTCGGATGCAACTGCACCAGCTTTTATTGGATCTAAAATAAGCACTCCTTTCTCTTTTCCACTTACTAAATCATCAACAATTTCATCAACAGGATCATCAGTTCTATCAGGAAGTCCACTCATATTCTTTTCATTTGTAGCAATAAAAGGGGCACCGATTAATTGGGCTTGTTCATAAGATCTTAGATTTACACATTGTTCATCTACCATAACAACATCAGGAATACCTGATCGAATAACATGAAGTTGTCTCGACATTGAACCAACAATTTTAGCCCCATCATAGTACCTAGTTAAATCATGGGCAGTACAACAAATTGCACCAACATCTACCTTTTCCTCTATTCCTTTCTCTCTTATATAGTCAACTAGCTCGACTCCAGGTGCAACATTATGTCCAATCATTAATATTACTGCTTTACTTGTATCGATTGTTCCCATACCAAGTTCCACAATAGGAACATCTGGGTCTCCCATAGGAAATCCGTATGCAGCAATTTGAACAGCATCAGAAATTTCCATACCAACGGAATCAGCTAAACCAGCTAAAAAGCTTTTAGATTCATAATCTAGATAAGAACTTTCTTGACCTGTATGTCCAGCAGCTAAAAGATGGGTTATTGTAAAATGTACCCATTCCATAGCTGTTTCTAAATCTTCTAGAGTTTCTGGTTTCATTCCTACGACTAATCTGGTATGAGGCATTTCAACCGCGATATTATTCCCAAAATTAATTGGAACATTACCATATTTCTCTTTTAACCAATGAAGTAAATGATCACCATGAGCGGAATGACAAGCAGCTCCTATACAACAAGCAATCTCAACGATTCTAGATTGTTGTGTTTCCATATTGATTCCACAAGCACCTGTCCGGCCTTTAGAAAGATTACATTTTCCATACGTGCATAAGCAACACATATCACAAATGGGCATATAGAATGGTTTGTATCTCTCCATAAGCTTGAAAAACCAATTACGTAATGTAGGTATGTGTGGTTGAGGTGTAGGCCCCATAGGCTCCCATTCCGTCTCATCTCCATAAGAGATTTTCCCAGTAGTCAGTTCAAATCCTTTAATCGTACCAAGTGGACCTTTATATTCATCAATTTTGACTTTTGCTCCTCTCTTTTCCAAAGGTTTCTCACATCAATTTTTATTTTTTATTTTATGATTTTATGATATTTGATTATAATTAGAGTTATGTTAGATTTTATTTTAATTATTATATTCCAAAACTCAAAATCTAATCTTTATTAATTAAAAAAAGTGTGAAATTTCACTCTATCATACAAAATCATAATTGACAATTTCGAATGATTAACTATATTTAATTAATCTGGTAAATTATGAATGAGTAGTATAGGGAAGTATGAATGTGATATGAATGAATTTAATAATAATAATAAACCATTAGCTAAAGCATATTTATTCTGTTTTATTATTTATACTATAGCATTTTTTACAGCTATATCAATAGGGATAATATTTAGTTCCTTTCACCCTTTATTGATGATTCTTTTTGCCGATTTAGCAGCAACAATAGTTATTTTTATATTTAGTAGTATCATTAAGAATACTAGTCTATATGATCCTTATTGGAGTATAGCTCCTTTAATAATAGCATCATTTTATTTATTATTTCCTCAAGTTTATATTTCTAATAATATTCGATTTATAATCGTATTTATATTCGTGTCAATTTGGTCAATAAGATTGACATATAATTGGATGAGGCAGTGGCAAGGTTTAAAACATGAAGATTGGAGATATACTAAATACCGGGTAGAAATGGGAAAAAAATTTTGGTTAATCAACCTTATAGGTTTACAATTGATGCCAACAATTCAAGTCTATTTAGGCTCAATTTCATTATATCCTGCTCTTTCATTGAGAACAAACCCATTTGGATTTATTGATATTGCAGCTCTTCTTATAACTGCAATAGCAATATTTATTGAAACTTTAGCAGATCAACAATTATATAAGTTTATTAAAACACGCAAAAATAATGTTAAAATTATCAATTATGGTTTGTGGGCATATTCAAGGCATCCTAATTATTTTGGAGAAATTTTATTTTGGTGGGGATTATTTCTATTTGCGATAGCTACGGATATTTCATTCTATTGGGCAATATTAGGCCCAATATGCATTACTGTTCTTTTTAATGTAATAAGCATTCCCTTAATGGAGAAAAGAAATATATTAAGGAAGCCTGATTATTTAGATTATAAAAAACGTGTTTCTAGATTAATCCCCTGGTTTCCTAAGAAAAAAAATTAAAGATAATAATTTACCACTTAACTCTATACACACAGGATAAAGCTCCTTCCATTCTACATTCTTCAGAATGATGTTTGATTTGGGGGATTGTTCCATCTTCTCTAAACTTATTCATAAAAGCTTCTATCAACCCCATATCAAACGTACAAGGATATGGTGTATCTACTACCATAACACCTTCAGTATTACCAGTTTTTTTGAATTTGTAAGAGCCACAATCACCACCTTGATGATTCATATTATATATTCTATCAATCGAATGCAATACTTGTTCTATGGTTTCGATATTTAAGGGTAATTGAACTTTCTCAGGTATTTTCATTCCTATTACTTTAATTGTAACATCACCTAGTTTTTCATAAATGATTTTAAGTGAATTCAAAAACTTTTGCTGAGAATATAGACTCTTTGGTTTTATATTCTCTATTCCATTTTCTTCTAATATTTTGAGAGCACTGTTTTTAAAAGCTCCCATACCGTCTACCATTGATAAAATACTGGTTCCAAAAATTAGGACTCCCGGGCTTGGTGATTTAAATAAAGGCATAAATTCTCAATTCATTAAATAAATTTTTAATCTTATATAACCAATCAAAATTTGCCTATATATATTGATTAAAAAAAGTACCAATGTGATCTATAAGCTCACGTTTGAAAATTAATTGATTTGAATTATTCTTTATCCTCTATGTATTTGGTAAAAGAATATTTAGAATTAGGAAATAGGATTTATTAAAAGACTTTTAAAAAATAGAATTATTGTTTGAGTAATATTCTTTAAAGCGTAGATAAAAATTCAGATACATTTTCTTCTGAATCTACTAAATTATCGTCGAGTTGTTCTCCAATTAAGTCAAATTTAAATACGCATCTTTCACCCCCTAATAGAACACACTCAATTTCTTCAACATCAACATCAAATTTTAGAGATTCAAACATGCCACCAAACAGTCCTTGATAAAGCAAACATAAGTTTTTTGCCATAATATTGTCTTTTTCCTCAGAAGCTAGTGAATCTCCTACTGCTATTAAGATGTGATTTTTTTTAAAAAATCCTGTCATTTCTCCAAATCCCATAAGTTCTAAGGCTTCAAGGTTTCCAAGAACGACTTCTTTTCTTGTTGCTAAATTTTCTGTTCCCCAATCTTTATTATCGAAGAATTTATCAACATAATTTCTTCCAATAGTTTTACCAACCCAGATTAAAATGTCATCGGCGTTTGTGCCTGCAAATTCTGAGAATTCAATTAAATCAATTGGTCTCAGCATTAACAAACGTAAATCTTTCTTTTGATCACCAAAATATAATTGACCTGTTTTCTCGTCAATCATAATTTGTAAATCTTTTTTGAGTCTTTTAGACATTAATTATCCCTAACTTATAATTAAAAGAAAATTATTCAGTTTTTATTTCATATAATAGAAATTTAAACGGCTAGATATTTAAGTTTAATGTTTAATACAGTGAACCCTAATATTTCGGCAAGGTTGGGTATTTTTTAGTCAATATCACATTAATAATAAAAATTTAAGAAGATATCAGATTAAAAATCTCTGGTATTATATTATCTATATTAAAACTAGTTTTTATTGAAGTAAATAAGAATTTCCATTTTCTGTTTTTTATATTTTTTAAATTATAAAAATTAAAAAGTTCCTTTTCTAAGTTTTGAACTTGAGTGTCGTAATTTTCTTTAGAGTGTTTCATTAAATCAATTTTATTGCCTAATATAAGCAAAGGAATACCATTTAATTCGTCATTATTTATAACTTTCCAGAACTCACTTTTTGATTCTTCAAATCTTCTCTGATTTGCAATATCAATCATATATATAATAATGTTAGAATCTTGGAGCCCTATTAACCATTTTGGTCGAAATGATTTCTGCCCAGGCATATCCCATACTGCTAATAATCCTTCTTCTTTTACGGGAATATATTCAATGTTAAATTTTCTAGTTGGTGTAAAAAAATTCTCGTTAAATTCACCTGTTTTTAACTTTCTAACCAAACTTGATTTACCAACTTCATCAATTCCAAATAGGAAAACTTTAAAGAATTCTTCTCTTTGAAAATAGTAATCAAATTCGTAAGGTTTTTCAATTACTTCATCACCAAACCTTCGAATATCAATAAACATGGAAATTAATAAATTATCAACTTCCATTTCATCATCGAAGGAATAATCATTACCAATGTTCAAAAGTTCACTTAATAATTCTTTAAATATTTCCTTATAGTCATAAGGATTATCTTCATTATCAAAAATTAAACCTATGATAATTTTACCGTTAATACAACAACTATAAATATTTAATTCATTGAGAAATTGAGCAATGGGTTCATTAATTATATAGTGATTGGAATTTGATTGTTGAATACAGCCTTCTTTATTGTGTTCTTTTATAATATTATTAACAAGTATTTTATCTTTGATGCTAATTATATCATGAGGATAACTGTAGATATTAAGATCTTCTAAATCTTGGATTTTATTTCCTTTAAACAAAAATATGTTATGTAGCACGTATAATTCCAGAAATCTTAATTCCTATATGTTTGAAAATAAAAATAACTTAAAAAACGTTTGGAATCTTGCCGATTTTATATCCTTTTAAAGTTTTCTGTTTAATTTATAAAAGAAAATCACTCTTTTGATATTTATAAGAGAACCTAAAAACAAATCTATTGAAAATGGATTAAATATCATTAATCTTCATTTTCCTTCTCAATATCTTCCGAAGATTCTTCCATTGGCTCTTCAATCGGTTCTTCTTTTGACTCTTCAACTTGATCTTCTATTGACTCATCAACTGGTTCAAGTGGTGATTCTTCAACTGACTCTGGTGCTGATTTCTCACTTGACTCTGGTTCTGGTTTAGCACCTGCAGGAGTTTCACAAACGGGACATTTACTCCATCCTGGTCTTAGACTATATCCACATTTAGCACATTCTCCAAGATTTTCGTCTACTTTCCATTCTGGAATATCTAACCCCCCTTGTCTCTTCTTTGATAACTCCTCTAATTCCTCTTCAGTCCATACTTCCATTCCCTCAGGTAAACCAGTTCCTCGCTCAGCAGCGAATTTATTCAAATCTTCCTCCGTCCAGCTAGGCATATCTGGCTGAGATGTCATTCTCTTTTGTGCTTCTTCTGCTAGTTCTTCAGCAGTCCATGATTTGAGTTCTTGACCCCCCGCGGTTCTAACTATTCCCGGTTTTTGAGGTGCTGCTGCTTGTACAGGCATCTGAGGTTGTTGAGAGGGAATATTGCAGCTTTCAGCAGAAAATCGTAAAAAACCCTCAAAACACCTTGAAAATTTGTTTGGATCCTTACCTTCATCTGTTACTAATAATAAAGTAGTTTTATCAGCAGGTTGAGGTACTGCAATACTAATGACAGCAATATCTGATGCAATCCTTTCTGATTCGATACTAGAAGTGATACTATCCATAGAATTCATTAGTTCATTATCTTTCATTAAAAAATCACAAATTGGATCACCATGTCGTTGGTAACCTTCATGATATTTGGCAAGATGATTTTGTGTCATTGTAGAGTCTAAAGAATTAATAATCGCACGAACATATGGATAAATTTGAGTTTTTGGACCTTTTATTGAATCATCGAGTTTATAACCCCCTAAATCAAGTGCTCCCATTACTGGAGCGAATAATGGTTTTTCATCTTTTATTTTTCCAAAAATAGTTGATCTTGAAAGAACGCATTTAATTTCTCCATAATATGCAATTGAATTATCCAAAAACTCTATTTTTTTATTAAAAACTATACGAGGAATAGTTCGAAACAAAATATCTACCCAAGGCATTTCCTTTACCGGAATTATGGCGACACATGTTTTTTCGATTAAATCTTTTAACTTTTTCACATAATTTTTTAATTCTTTCTTAATATCTTCATATTCTTCATTTTCTAATTCCTCATTTGCTCTCTTTTCGAGTTCTTTAAATTTTTCCTCACTTGCTTTTAAATTTCCCCCAAAGGATTTTATCTCCCCTACAATATTATCTTTCATAATTGTAGATGCTTTCTCAATCACTTCTTTTTGAAAATTTGATAGTTCTTGTTCTTCACTAGAGACTAAGTAATTAGCGGGATCAAATTCTAACTTGTTTACAAATACTTGAAAAAGCTTCTTTAACACAGTATCAGACAATTTCTTTCCCTTTTTTTCGGTTTATAATTTTGAATAAAAGATATTTATAATTATAGCAACGGAATGGATATAAAAATTTATTTGAATTAAGCATAATATATAGGAAATAAAGATTAAGAGTTTCAATAAACTAATTTATAAAATTTTAGAACTATGACTGAACCAGAAAAGAATTACGTTATATGTTTTATCTCTCCCATACCTGAAAATGTGGAGGAATATCTAATTAAAAATTTGGAAAAAAATAAAAATGTAAAGATTATATTTCGAAAAGATTCTTCAGAAGAGGAATTATTAAATATTGTTCCATCAGCAGACATTTTAATTGGTTGGCGTCCTTCCAAAAAAATATTAATGAATGCTACTAAGACCAAATTATTTATCAATCCTGGGGCTGGAGTTCATCATCTTTTGCATCTTTTTCAAGAAATAAATACAGATAGGAAGGTTCTTTTGATTAATGGTCATGGAAACTCTTATTTTGTAGCTCAACACACAGTTGCACTATTATTAACTCTTATGAATAAAATAATTCATCATCATGAATGGATGCGACAAGGAAGATGGAGAACTGGAGATGAGGATGCCGCATCAATTCCATTAAGATTTAAAAAAGTAGGATTGCTTGGATATGGAGCAATAAATCGAAAAGTCCATCGTTTCTTAAGTGGTTTTGATGTTGAGTTTTGTATTTTAAGAAAGTACTGGGAAAAACAAGAAGATGCGCTCCCTACAAAGATAACAAAATATGAATTCTCTCAATTTAATGAGTTCCTTAAAGAAATTGATATACTTATAATTGCTGTACCTGTAACTTCATTGACAAGGAAAATGATTGGGAAAAATGAACTGGAACTTTTAGGGTCAAAAGGGTTGATAATAAATGTTAGTAGAGGGGAAATTATTAACGAAGAAAGTCTATTCAATGCTTTACAAGAAAAAATTATTCTAGGTGCTGCTATTGATGTATGGTATAATTATACTCCAGAAGGTGATAAAGAAGGAAAAAAATTTCCTTTTAACTTTCCATTCCATACACTTGATAACATAATTTTATCGCCACACCGAGGTTATTCTCCATTTAATGATTTATTAAGGTGGAATGAAGTAATTGAGAATATTTCTCGATTGGTTCACGGACGTCAAGATTTCATTAATGTGGTAAATTTAGAGGAGGAATATTAAATTTTAGTTTAAAAATTCTCAAAACTTACCAAATTTTATTGTAAACTATCTTAAATTATGAATTTTATCAAACATATAGTTATTTAAATTGAAAAATTGTTTATTATTATTTAAATAAGTAAACATTTTTGCTATTTATAATATCCTTATATAATCTCATTCACTGATTATATAAAGAACTTGTAATATTGTTCATACATCTTTATATAATAATCAAAACCTCAAAAATATCCTTAAATTTGAGGAGTATAGAAACATTTTAAAAATTAATACATTAATATACTATCTGGAATATTTAAGACATGACAAATAAGTATCTCTTTAAATATATTAATCCGATAAAAACTTAACTTTATATATTAATGTGTAATAAAATAACTTATAAAAAAATTTGTGGTTTAAGGCGATCATAGTTAAAAAGGCGTTAGTGAATTTGCCGATTTTTGAATTAGGCATATTTATCAAAAAATAATGTGGGTTAAAATGAAAATTGTAACAGTTAACATTCCTGAATCCTATATCGATAGTATAGAAAAATTAGTGGGGGAAGATGGGCTATATCCATCTAGATCTGAGCTAATTCGAGTAGCAGTTCGAGATTTTCTTCTCAGAGAACTAAAAATGGCTAATAATTTGGCTAAATATAAGGAAGCTGAAATTGAAGAATTTGATAATGAGAATTATGTAAGGGTACCAGTTGAGCGTTTAAATGAAAAAGATGAACCAGTGAGAGAGTTTAAGACATATAAGATTATCAAACGATTAGAATATTAAATTTTTTTATATTATCATCCTTACTAATTAGTTATAAGTCTGTCGGAAATTTTTTTCTTTTTTTTCTTTTTTTGAGAAATAAAACATTGTTTAAATTCCTCAATTAAGTAAATAATAAATAAAATTAAAACAATAATAACAAATCTAATGTAAAAAAGATTAGAGGTAATTTTTATTCCTGATGAATTAGAAAACCAAGATCATTATGCACCCCAATTCATGGAATGGGGCATTATAAATAAAGAAAATTTTGAAAATAAAACGACATTTGATGTTCCAATTAAGAGATGGGATCCTTTATCAACAGTAATTATACACACTGAGGGTTTTGGATTAAGAAAAAAGCCAAGATATTATGGTCATTATTCTTACATCAGCCCTATTCGGGGTGCCAGACCTAAAGGATTTAAGACAACAGAGGAAGAAAAACAACTCTATGATTGTTCAAAAAAAATTGTTAGTAAATATAAAGATGTATTTTCCTCTGTAATTGAAGGAAAATTAATTTATGATGATTGGGGTATGCCGTTAGGAAATGGATTTACTATAATTATCACACAAGATGAAATTAGGCGAGATGATCCCTTTTCAGAAACGCCACATCGGATAGATAGATTACCTGACACATCCAAAGCAATAACCTTGATAAATAGATATCCATCAATGGCAAGAGTTATAGATCCAGGTATTGAAAAATTTATTTCACAAAATCTTCCTCCACATTTGAAATTATCAAAAGGAATAAATTTAGTCAGTCTTTCTAGAAATTTTTATCCTTCTTTATGCTTTAATTTAATACCAGAGGAAGTATTAGCAGGGATTTTTCTTTCAATGAAATCAGCAATTTTATATTGTATTGAAGAGGCCATTAATAAAGATTATTATGATATCCCTGTTATGCCATTCTTTAATATTGGAACCAAGGTAGGAGGTTCACAACCTAGAATACATAGTCAAGTTTATATAGATTTAAATATGGATGGTCATGGAAGTAGATTAGAAGGATATCTCGAAGCATTCAAAGAAATGGGGAGTAAATGTCACTTATGTCAAACTAGTCATGGTGGAACAGATAGGATTATATTAGAAACTGAATTCTGGACTTTCTACAATACAGGAAGTCCTGTAAGAAATTATCATATTAGGTTTCATCCTAATGAGCATTTAAGGAGATTTGCTCAACTAAAGGTAAATCAAATTGAAGATTTAGCAGAATCTCTAAAGAAGATTTTTAAAGCATTAGATGACCTTGAAATTGATAAAAATCGTAATATTTTATTTAATTGCTGTCCATATGGTTATGATGCTGATTTTCACATGTTTGCAGATATTATTCCACATGAAGTAATTGGAGGAGCTGAAATGGCTGATGATATGCGAGTTGCAAGAAAATTACCACACGTTGCTGCAGAAGAAATTAGAAATTCATTGAAGAAATATCTTGATTAACCATTTTACTTTCTAAAGACAAAATCTTTATAATTCAAATTGAATTAGATTTATATCTATAAAATATGTTACATATTTGAGAATTTCCATGAGGTATCAATCTTGAGAGAATGGTCTGCTATAATCTTAGCAGGTGGTAAAGGCAAACGGTTAATGCCTTTAACTTCACAAATTCCAAAACCTCTGGTAAAGGTTACAAATGTTCCTATGGTCGATTATGCCATTGCACATTTAATATTTGCCGATATTAAGCATATAATTCTAGCATTAGCATATATGGGGAAAGAAATGAAAGAATATATCAATAAAACATGGACAAAAGACAAATTAGGAGATGTAGAATTAGAATGTGAAATTCAAGAGAGTAGAGGTACTGCAGATGCGTATAGACTTTTAACAGATCGAATTGACTCTGAAAAAATTGTAGTTTCAATGGCAGATATCGTAACTAACCTTCCAATGAAACGGTTTATGGATTTTCACTCGGAAAAGGAGGGAGTAGCAACAATTTCAATGAAAACTATTGAAAGTCATATTTCTCAATATGGTGTAGTGTTATTAGATAATAACAGGAAAATATACCTTTTTTTAGAAAAACCTGCGCCAATGGAACTATATTTAAGCAGTATGTCTCAAAGAGAGGATCTCTTTTTGCATACAAATGTTGCTAACACAGGGATATATTGTTTTGACAACAAGATTGGTGATATCCTACATGAAACGGGTTTAACGGATTTCGGTGGTGAAGTTTTTCCCTATTTACTTGAAAATAAATATGATTTATTTGGTTTTGTTGAAAATTATTATTGGATGGATGCTGGAAATTCCACTACTTATTTATGGGCGAATTGGGATCTTCTACGTAAGTATGCTTGGCCAATTTTACCCAATGGTGTTGAATATGATGAAGTTTTTGTAATGGGTATAATAAATTCAGGACAAAATATCAGTATCGAGAAACCAGCTTGTATTGGGGAATTTGTTAAGTTAGAGAACCGAGTTAAGATTAAAGAATTAACCACCATCGGAAATAATGTATCAATTGGAGAAGATACTATAATAGAGAAAAGTGTAATTTGGGATGAAATTAAAATTGGTGCAGGAAGTATCATAACAGAAAGTATAATCTGTAATAATTGTGAAATCGGGGAAAATGTAGTTTTAGAGAGAGCAATTATTGCACCATATTGTAAGATAAGCAGTAATTCTCAAATCAGAGACAGAACAATAGAACTTGGAACAGAACTATAATTTTTGCTAAATTATATGAAATTATTATTCATTTAAAATATCAAGCAGTAGTATTTTTATCATTTATAAATTTCAAAGATTTTGTATGAAAAATTTTTCAAACTACTGGAAGGCTCTATCATTTGCTTTTGCGAGTTATGGCAACCTGAAACGGAAAGCAAAAGATACTCCGTATATCATTCATCCGGTTCGTATTACTTTAATTTTGCGATCAGTGGGATTCAATGAATTTGAAAATGAAGAACTAATGATTGCAGCATTATTTCATGATCTTTGTGAAGATACTAACACTACTTTAGAAGAAATTGATAAAAAGTTTGGAGAAAAAATCGTTTCTATTGTTAATGAACTTACTATGCCTGAAGATGCAAAAGATCGTAAAAAAGATAAATGGTTAGAGAATTTCATGAATAGTTCAAAGGAAGCAAAAATAATTAAATTAGCTGACAGAATAGATAATCTTTTGGAAATGGTGGATGATTGGACAGTAGAAAAGCAAATAGCTTATGCGAATCAAGCAAAAATAGTCTTAAAATCTTGTGGGGATGCAAATAAAGAATTAGCTGATAAATTAGATGAAATAATCAAGGATCTTCTAGATAATTTAGAATATAACATGAATTCTTAGTTTGATTAATTATTTTTTAACAATCTTCAAAATTAAAGAAAGCAATCTTGGAACGGAAATTTAAAAACGCCAACTTATAATGAATACAAATCATTTAATCAGATTTGTATAAATTTCGATTTTGTTATTATTTCGACTTTTCCATCTTTAATAAGGACATCATTTTCCAACCTTACTCCACCTAATCCTTGCTTATAAACTCCAGGCTCAATAGTAAATACCATTCCATCTTGTACGAATTCTTCTTTCCAATGCTTTAATGAATATTCATCTGAAGGTTTTCTACCGATAATTGGTGCATCATGTACAGTTAATCCAAGACCATGTCCTACGGCATATGGCAAACTATGTCCTACTGCTTTTAATACCTGATCAGCTTCTTCATGGATTTTCCAAAAAGGTACTCCAATATCTATTATCTCTATTGCAGCTTCGTAAGAATCTATAACTATATCTCGTATTTTCTGTTGTTCTTCAGATAGTTCCTGAAAACCAATTGGAACCGTTATATCAGAGCAATAGCCTTGGTATTTTGCTCCGAAATCAATAAGAGCTAATCCTTGTAAAGCGAATTTCTGGTTAGTAGCATAGGGATGGCAATGTAATGCATGCGAACGGGTCGTATTTGCCACTAAAGATTCAAAAGCAATATTATCAGCTCCATATTCTCCCATTTTCTTTTGTACGAGAAAAGATAAGTCTTTTTCAGTATCATTTATAGCGTTTTCACAAAAATTTCTAATGTCTATAATTGTTTTATTTCCTATATGCGCTGCTTTTTTTAATTGATTTAATTCATGATCACTTTTTGTTGCTCGTAATTTTTGAAGGAGTTTAGTAATTTGAATAGGATTTTTGAATATTTTTACTTGTGACATATTTTTTTTCATTTTAATAATCGTACCATATGGAGTTGTTTCATAAACTCCGAAAATAATTGAAGGTTTTTTCCATCGATTATCTACTAATTCCTTCATTGCTAAATGAAAACTATATTTAAAATTACTCAGATCAAGAATTTCATCTACTTCAGCATGTTCATTCGCTAATTGATAATCCCCAGGAATAAGAATAGATTCACCATTTTTTGTAATTAATAAGATAGCATCTGATGGATGTCCTGAAATATATTGCATATTAACATTTCGTGAACTCTCAGAGTCGATGATCATTAAAACATCAATCTGTTTTTCCTCAAGAAACTTGAGGAGTATTTCATACTTTTCATTAGTAATTGGTCGCATTTCGAAAAACTCTTCTTCCTTAAATTGGGTATTTTTCTAACAATACTAAATAGATTGTAAAAAAGAAAAAGTTATTATTTTTTTGCAAACGGTTCGAGATCTATAGCTTCGAATATATCATCAACAGATTCAATTGTTCCTAAGAAATGCCATTCTCCCTCATCAACATTCTGACCAGATCCATATCTCAAAGCCATATTATAAAGCCTTTTAAAATTTTCATAATGTAACGCAATTCTATTCTCTGCGTAATCTCTTGCCGACCAAGTTGTTATTAGAAATTGCCAATCACTGCTTTCTAATAATAAAAGTTCTCTTACCATTTGTTTAAGAATTTTCAGCAAATTTGGATCTTTTGAATCTTTATATTTTGCGATTATATCTTCGCTCTTTGCTTCACATTCATATATTCTCTCCCATGTCCAAGTTGTCCACTCATTTAACCACACCCAATGAGAACTAGCTTGCCCCCATGAACCCTCAATCACAGAAACAACCTTATTAGGAGGGTTAGCTTCCAAATATATTCGAGAATTTGTCAATTCTATTTCGGGGTCATCTTCCATCCACCGTAAAATTCGAGCTAACCACCAGTTTCCTTCAAAAAACCAATGACCAAAGAGTTCACAATCATATGGAGCCACTACAATGCCAGGATTGCCATATTTATCTTTATACTCACGCAATATATCCTTAGTAAGACTTAAATAATGATTTGCATTCTCATCTAGCTTGGGGGGGACATCTTCTGGCCAATATAGCATCTTCTTTCCCAGATCTAACTTTGGGCTAGTTACTTTCCAGTATCGTAGTCCTGAAGGCCAAGATTTCTTGTGAAAATCTAAATATTCGGCACAACCAGGATATCCATGTTCTCCACTCCAGACTACAATACCTGTCTTTTCATCTCTGGTAAAGAATCCTACTGGTGCTCCTGTTGATGGATCTGTAGATACTAGATATGGTTCGTATTGAGACTTTTCAAATGAAGTTGGGATTTCTTCATATTGAGATTCAAATTGTTTCCATAGTTCAGCGAGTAAGGGAAATCGCGCAGCATATACTCCTTGTGATTTACCCCCTAATAATAAAGCAGTATCAATGAAGAAATACTTCAAACCATTTTTCGCAAGGAAAAATTCAACACCTGGGCGATCATACTCTTCACCTGTTATTGGATTTTTCCAACGATATCCGGGACGATAGCCGCATTCAGGTAACCAAGCACCTGTAGGGGCTCTTCCAAAATGTCGTTTGTAATTATCGACTGCAGTTTTAAATTGAGCATCAATTGAAGTTTCTTTAGAAAGTAGTGGAGCGTAACCATGAGTTGCTGCACATGTAATGATATCAACAAGCCCCATATCTTGTAGGTTTTTATATGCGCCCACGATATCTTTATTATATCTATTGAGGAAATTATCTCTTACTCGGCTATAGAATTCCTGCCACCATTTTGTAAGTCTGATTCTTCCCTCATCATATTTATTTTCTGTAAATTCATCGTAATCTTGTGCAGCAGCGTTTATTTTTTCTTCTAAATACCCCACAAATCCTTCAGTAAATTTAGGATTACGAAGCATTTCACATAATACTGGTGTGATCCCAATAGTGAGTTTTGGGTGATATCCATCATCAATTAATTTATATAATTCAATTAAGAGTGGGATATATGTTTCTGCTGCCGCTTCATTAACCCAATCCATACCGTGGGGCCACACACCATGGCCAATTACCCAAGGTAAGTGAGAATGAAGTACTAAATTAAATGATCCTAAAATTTCAGCCATAATTCATTACAATCTCTTATGAAAGTTTAATTTATCGAAATTCACAACTATTTTATAATTTATCATACCTTAAATATTGAAGAGAATCTTAAAGGTTTCAAAATCGTTAAAGTTATATATTCTTAATTAGCTTTTTATCTTATATAGTTTCCAATTAAAACATTAACGAGAATTCAAAAAAGTAGGTCTTAATAATTCACAATCCAATAAAAAATCTTAATGAATTGAAAAAGAAGGGTCGAATAATCGGGATAGCAAACTATGTTTTTACCCCCGAAATTTCGAGCTCTATTGGCTCAATTCATGGCAGTTTTTTCAAACCAGGAGAATCAGTTGTTATGGGGAGAGATTTTCATAATGATAGCAGGATGTTGAAAAGGGCTTACACTTCAGGCATAATGTCTACTGGAATAAATCTTTTAAACCTTTCAGATTGCACATTTCCGTTATTGCAGTTTACAATAAGACGATTTGGAGCGAGTGGAGGTTTCTATTTTTCAGGAGGGCATTTATACAGTGAAGATGTAGGAATTCGTTTCTTAGATGCGGGAGGAATTGAATTAGCACAATCAGAACTTCAAAGAATAATTGAATCTTACAATAACTACCCTCAACAAGTAAGAAGAGTTGATCCTAAAGAAATAGGGCAAATAACAGCAATACCACAAACAGCAGATATCTATATTAAATCTCTTCAACAATTTGTGGATAAAAAAAAGATTAAAAACGCGAAATTAAAGATAGTTGTGGATTGTTCTTATGGCCCAACAGGAAAAATAACTCCTCTTTTAATGAATGATATCGGTGTTGAGGTAATTGCTCTGAATACACATTACCGCGAAAGATCTTCTAGTCCCTTGCCTAGTATAAATACTATACGAAATACCGCAGATATCGTAAAAGCATCAAATAGTCATCTAGGTGTTTGTTTTGATGTAGATGGCTCAAGGATATTATTACTAGATGAAAATGGTTTGGAAATAAGTTTTGAAGATTTATTGATGCTTTTTATAACATTTGATAAAAGAATTCAAAAATCTAAAGGAAGTACAATAATAATTACTCCCTCAATATCTCCAGTTGTAAAGAAGTTTGTTGAAGATAGTAATTTTCCTATAAAGGAGGTAGAAAATTATCCTGGGGAGATTTCAAGGCATATAAGAGAGGAAAGAGCATGCTTTGCAGCTGCAGATACATTGAAGTTTTATTTCAGTGAGTATGCCCCCTTTTCTGATGGTAATTTCATTTTACTTAAAGTTCTTGAAATCATGACCATTCAAGATGACCTAATTAGCTCTTTAACTAGAGGATTCCCAAAAGGGATAAAGATTAATAAAACGATATCCGTTTCTTCAGATTTAATAAATAATATCCACAATCGCATAAGAGAATTAGCAGATCAAAACGGATATAAATATCATGACATAATTAATGAATTGAAGATCATTGAGGATGATACGTATATTATTATTAAAGTTGCGCTATATAGAAATGCTATTCTTCTTTCTGCTGAATCAGAAAATAAAGATAAGGCACAAAAAATGATTCTTAAGATTGAAAAGATGATTTCAGGACTTTAGAATTTAGACTCTATGATGATTTTATTTATGTGTACTATTAGAATTTTAAACTTTATCTCATTTATTCTAAATCCTTTCAAATTCATTTTCTACTAAGAAGGGTAAAAATGATTAATCAAGATATTTTGAATTATCATTACTAATAGCAATAGATTAAAAAAGTAAAGACTATACACTCTATAAAGTCTTAGAAGCTATTAACAAAATTATTAAACTATGCACAATTCATAATAACAATGAGTTTGCTAAGGTATGTTTTAAAAAGAGTCTTATATGCAATACCTGTAGTATTTGGAGTCTTAACTATAACTTTTTTACTTTCAAGAGCAATGCCCGGAGATCCAGTTTTAGCATTATTAAGTCAAGCTCAAGTACGAATTACACCAGAGATTTATAATGCAATGGTACATCAATTAGGGCTTGATCAACCTCTTTATATACAATATTTTAGATATCTATCAGATATTCTTACAGGAAATTGGGGTGAATCTGTTGCATATGCTCGAGGGTCAGATGTTTGGGAGTTGATAATTTTTAGATTACCCAAAACAATGGACCTTGCCATTTTTTCAATGATCATTGCCTCATATTTAGGTGTTAAGATCGGAATTATTTCAGCAACTCATAGGAATAAACTCAGAGATACTTTTTTTCGGAGTATTGGCATTATAGGAGTTGCTTTTCCCGTTTTTGTATTAGGAATGCTATTGCAATATTGGGTAGGATATAAATGGAATTTATTTCCAGTAACATACTATAAAACTATAGAATATCTGGATCCTCCATTTGTAACAGGATTTTATATTATTGATGCATTTTTAGCAGGGGAACTATATAAAATTCCAGATTATTTATATCATTTGGCAATGCCTGTATTTTGTTTGACGTTTGTTACCCTTGCGGGAATTGTAAGACAAACTCGCTCTAGCATGTTAGAGGTTTTACAACAGGATTATATAAGAACAGCGAGAGCAAAGGGATGTATTGAAAAAGTAGTAATTCGAAATCATGCATTAAGAAATTCCATGATTCCAACTGTTACTGTTATAGGCTTAAATTTTGCTACAACATTATCTGGAGCCGTTCTTTTAGAATCTACTTTTGGTTTACGTGGAATAGGTTTATTATTAATTGACGCTGCAGCAACAAATGATTATTGGTTAATAAATGCATGCATGATTGTTTTAGCACTTATTTATGTAGTTACTGCTCTAGTAGTTGATATCTTATATGGCTTTATAGATCCCCGAATTAGATATTAGAACTAATTTCCCTAAAGGAGTTATTAATTTCAGCTAAGTTATTTCTAAGAAATATTAAATCGAAAAGGATTTTAACTATTAAATCAATTTTATGGGACAGAAAATTAAGTTGGTATATTTCTTAGGTAAGAAACTTAATTATATATAAAAATCAATAAGAAATTATAAAAAATTATTAACTCTAAATAATATATATAAATAATGAGTTTCCTAGGATATATTTTTAAAAGGATTCTGTTAACTATCCCTGTAGTTTTAGGAGTTTTAACGATAACTTTTTTCCTTTCAAGATTAATGCCTGGAGACCCTGTGATGCAATTATTATTACAAGCACAAGTAAGACCTGATCCTTGGATGTATAATCAAATTGTTAATCAATTAGGTCTTAACCTCCCCCTTCATCTACAATATTTTAAATACTTAGCTGATGTTTTTACAGGAAATTGGGGTGAATCTATCGTATATGCTCGAGGAACAGATGTCTGGGAGTTAATTATTTTTAGATTACCTAAAACAATAGATCTTGCCTTTTTCGCAATGATTATTGCCTCATTTGTTGGAATTAAAATAGGTATCATATCTGCAACTCATAGAAATAAGATCAGAGACACTGTTTTTCGGAGTATTGGTATTATTGGAGTTGCTTTTCCAGTATTTGTATTAGGAATGCTACTACAATATTGGGTAGCATATCAATTTCCTCTTTTTCCAATGGCTTCTTATAAATCTATAATATATACTGACCCTTCTTTTGTAACTGGTTTTTATATGATTGATGCACTTATAGCGGGGGAATTCTATAAAATACCAGATTATCTGTATCATCTGATTTTACCCATATTTTGTTTGACGTTTGTTACTCTTGCGGGAATTGTAAGACAAACTCGTTCTAGCATGTTAGAAGTTTTACAACAAGATTATATAAGAACCGCAAAATCAAAGGGATGTTCTAAAAAAAAAGTTATTAAAAAGCATGCCTTAAAGAATTCATTAATTCCTACTGTTACTGTTATTGGATTAAATGTTGCTACCCTATTATCGGGAACTGTTCTAATAGAATCTACTTTTGGTTTACCAGGAATGGGATTATTATTAGTTGAAGCTGCTCTCTTTAGAGATTATTGGTTATTAATCTCATGTATGGTTGTCTTAGCGTTTATTTATATATTTACAACCTTGGTACTAGACATTATTTATGGAATCATAGACCCCAGAATTAGATTTTAAAGTTTTTATCATCTTTTCAGTTTTATTATTTATAAGTTTAAAAAGAATTCTTGATCTCGAAGTAAAATGATCTAGACACAATTGTTTCATTTTTGGTCTAATATAGAGTTAAGGTTTAAAATAAATAGAATAAATTATATTATAATATTAAAATATCTTACAATCCAAAAAAAAAAGTTGATAAAATCATGGCATTTGACATTCCTAGTGTAATAATTTTGATAGCTTTAGTTATTATATTTATGATCTTCTTGGTTTTTGACTTATTTGGTAGGAATGAGAAATATGGGTATTTAGCTTATCCTGTTGCTGTAATACCGATTAATTATTTTTGGGGTATGGGAGGAGATCCACTCTTTGCATATATCCTCCTATTCGCATTGTGGATTGTTACAATACTCCGAGATACAATAGGTATACATCGTAAAAAACAAAAAGAAATTAATGAGATACTAATGTACTTAGCTATAAGTATTCTACTGCAATTAATTATCAGCGCTATAATTCCAGAAGCTAATTCTGCTTTGCAAGCTAACGTAGAAAAAATTTGGTTTTTTTGGTTACCTAATGTACATTCAGTTATTTTTGACCCAGCTATAGCTGTAACTTTCAGAATTGCTGCTACAATATTAATATTCTTTGTAATTGTGCCTTTAATCCTAGATATTAGAGACGAGGAAGTACCCTTACCTATTATTATTATATTTGTGGTAATATTCATTGTTCCTTTTCTTTATCTAAGTTATGTATGGATACCAGATCCAGCGAGTTACTGGACATTAACTTTCCTATTCTTAGTTGTGTTATTTCTAATCTTACTTCTTATAACAAGAAGCGGTCTGGAGACAAAATAAGAAATATTTTTTATTCTTCTATTAAATTTTTATTATTATTTTTATATTTATTTCTTGATAAAATATCAAATTTATCTGGAATTCAAATAGAAGTTTACACTTAATATAATATAATGGCAAAAAAAAAAGTTCAGCTCGAGGATACAAACGGTAAAGAAATTAGTAAGTCAGAATCCTCTTATACTTTAAAAGATCTTCCAGGAGTGGGAGAAGCAACTGTAAAAAAGTTAGAAGAAGCGGGAATCTTATCCATTAGAACCCTTGCTATCTATCCATTAAATAAATTGATGGATGAAGCAGGTATTGGAGAAAAAACCGCAGAAAAAATAATTAAAGTTGCCCAAGATATCGAAAAAATGGGATTTAAATCAGCTGATAAAATATGGGAAAAAAGAAAAACATTACATAAATTAACTACAGGTAGTCAGAATTTAGACGATTTATTAATAGGTGGATTTGAGCCCGGAGCAGTTACAGAAATTTTTGGGGAATATAGAACTGGAAAGACACAACTAGCCCATCAATTGTGTGTTAATGTTCAACTTTCTTATGAGGAAGGAGGATTAGAAGGTGGAGCATTGTATATAGATACTGAAGGAACCTTTAGACCAGAAAGAATAATTCAAATGGCTCTTGGAAAAGATTTAGATCATAACTTGACTCTGAAAAAAATTACTGTCGGAAGGGCTTATAATAGTAATCATCAGATTTTATTAGCTAAAGAAGCTCCTAAAATTATAAGTGAAAAGAAAATAAAGTTAATTATAGTAGATTCACTCATAGGCCACTTTCGTAGTGAATATATCGGTAGAGGGACTTTAGCAAACCGACAGCAAATTATTAATACTCATATACATGATCTATTAAGATTGACTGAAATTTATGATGAATTAGCAGTTGTATTTACAAATCAGGTTTCTGCTAAACCAGATGTGTTCTATGGAAATCCATTAACGCATACTGGGGGACATGTTGTAGCTCATGGTGCAACAATACGCATATTTCTACGAAAGGGAAAAGGGGAACAGCGAGTTGCTAAGGTTGTAGATGCCCCACATATACCTGAAAGTGATGCAGTTTTTTCTATTACTGAGGACGGTATAACAGATTAACTTAAAAAAAGATTTAATAAATTAAATTAGTACTTATTTCAATTCCTTCTTTTATAGATTCTGAAATGATGCAGAATTGCTCAAAAAATTTCTGACATTGTTCTGCTCTTTTACGCATTTTTGGGCTATCAATCTTTGGCTGTAATTCTATATTTATTTTCTTTATCCTCCAAAATCCCTTTTCATTTCGTTTACTTGTGATAAAAGCTTTTCCTTCGAAATCAGATAATGAGAAATTTTTTTTTTGTAGACAAAATGCAAAACTTGCTCCCATGCATCCTAGCAAAGATAATGCTAAGAGTTTTGAAGGATTTGGTCCAATTTTATCTTTTGATTTTTTATGTCGGTCATCAATAAATAAATTGTCCATTTTAATTTGCCCAAGATCGCACTTAAATAGCATTTCTTCTTCTAATCTTATACCAACTTCAGATTTATATTCATCTGGCAAGTCTTATTCACCTTTATTAAAAAAAGATAAAAACAATGAATTAAATATCAATACTAACGTTTACATCGACACCAGCACGAACAGATTGTGTTACAGTACAATATTGCTCAAAAAAACTTACACCATCTTTAGTTACTTTTAAACATTGTTTTGCTCTTTTAAGTACTTCTGGATCTTCTATTCTTGGTTCAATATTTACATCAATTTTTTTAATTCTCCAGAATCCTTTTTTATTTCGTGTGATAGTAACTTCCGCTTCACTATTGAAATCATCTACTCTAAAATTTCTTTTCTTTAAACAAAAAATAAAACTTGCACTCAAACATCCTAAAATACCTAATGCAAGCATTCTTGATGGATTTGGTCCTAACATATCAACTTCGTCATGATGTTCCTCATCTATATAACAATCTTTAACCTTCATATTTCCTAAATCGCATTTAAATATCATTTGCGAATCTAAATCATCTAGTTTTATACCAACTTTAGTTTTCATCTCGTTTGAAATAAATATCACCCATTTATATATTTTTTAGAGAATTTTATTTATCGGAAGCCATATTTTTAAAAAGAGAGAATAGTTTTTCTTTTTTAAATTTATCCTCTTTAATACTCTCTAACAAATGATTAATTTTAGTTAATTCGACCTTATAGTATTTCAAATCTTCTTTAATTTCTGATTGAATCATTGATAATTGAATGGAATCATCAATTTTGCAAGCTTTTCTAACAAATTTGAGACATTGATTAATTCTTTTATTAATTAAGTCATCGTTAAATACTTTATCAACTATAATATTGATTTGTTTAATTAACACATCTCCACTTTCATTTGTTATAGTTTTTAATTGAACTCGGGGAAAATCCAATTCCTCACTATTATTTCTCAAACAATTGACTAAAGACGCGTTTAAACAGTTAATGAATGTCTTATCAGGTAGGATTGGAGTTGTTGTTGCTAGTGTGTTAATATCTGTTTCACCTACCTCTTCAAGAATACAGCTAAACAAATTAGAATTATTCAAATCACACTCAAATATATTTGACTCATTTTTATCCATATAGGTCAAACTCAAAAATAATTATTTTTGTTAATAATAAAGTAATTGTTTTACAAAAATCTTTTTTCTATGATTTAAAAGTTTAGCTTTTTATGGTTCTTCTCTATTTTTTTAAGTATAAAATGACGATGTAAATGAAAGTATAAACACAGAAAATAAATGGGAATCAAGAATAAATAATTAATGGCATATAATACAATAAAAACAACCATCAAAACAAAAACAATAAGTTCTACTCCCAAGCATCCTTTATTCTTAAAATATTTCTCATCAAAAAATGATGCTGGTACTTTGTATTTAGCTAAATGCTTAGGCAAATTTTCAATTTCTTCTTTTGAAATTAATAATTTAAACCCTACTTGCTTTCTCTGAAAGTAAAAAAAGTTGGTACCCCAATCAAAAGTATCAATAAATATATGAATAGAATAACTAAAACCACAGAGAATTAATACTGAAAAGTTAAAAATATATCCCATTATAATTATAGCTATGCTCGGAATTATTGAATGAGTAATTAACAATCTATGATTATGATCTTTAGCAAATTTATTGAAAAAAACATCAAAATCGCAAATAAACGAAAAAGATACAATTAGTATATATTCCAGTATTAGAAAATTGAAAAAATAGTTTAAAATAGATGAAAAAATAACTCCGACCGCAAAATGAAAATTGATATGCATAAGATTAATTAATTTTAATTTGAAACTAATTAATATATTTTTTTTTTCTAATTCTTTTTAAAACTACTTCCTTAGAGACAAAACCATCAGGTCCTTTTTTTTCAACTAGAAATGAAGCTGCCGCAGATGCTAGAAAAGCAGCTTTTTTAATAGACTTCCATGATTTATCTGAATGAATAAATTCATATAAAAATATAGAAAAATAGACATCTCCAGCTCCGGTTTCATCTACCACTTTTTTAGGTTTAAAAGCAGGTATATTTAGGACTTTTTCTCTTCTTTTAGTGAGCATGGACCCTTTTTCTCCTAGAGTCATAATATAAATTCCATTATTATCATATTTATTGCAGTGAATCATAACCTTTCCATAATCATCGCATTCCCCGGCAATTAGATTCATTTCTTCTTCTGAGCCTTTCAAAATTAATCTGTCTCCTATTAAATCGATAATCTTTTTAATGCTAGAGATGATTTCATTCTCATAAATATATGCTACTTTACCGTGCTCATCAATCTTTCTAATGAAACCCTGCAAATCTATACCAATATAAGCATCGGGAAAATTTTTTAAAATTTGAGTAACATATTCATATGAAATTTCATTACATAACGGAACGAGTACAAATATATCTGGAGGATTTTTAAGAAAATCTAAAGGTATGTCATTAAAATTAAGATTAGGGCTCTTAGATTTTAGTGTTAAAGTTCTAGCATGGTCAAAATAGTCCAAAACAAAATTTGTGTTGTTTACTTGTGAATACTTAATACCACTTAAATCGATATTCTTATTTCTAATTTTATCTAATAGAGAATTATTAAAATTTAATTTCCCTATATGTGAAATTATACCTATTTTAGCATCTTGGGAGTAAATACTTAATGCTAAGGAGCAGTAGGACACACTTCCACCGAGGCTAGGCTTATTTAGTCGCTTAAACCTTATTATATTATCGATCGCAAAGTGACCTGTAAAAATTATAGAGGGATGATTTTTATTATGAATATTCATTTATGATGATTTTAATTCGTCGATAATTTTATTCTTTTCTTCTATTGTTATTTTTAATTTATTTATTGTGTTCTGCAACTCTTCCACTAAACCTGACATCGGTCCTTTAGGCACTATAGGCTGAGTTTGTTGAGCAGCTTTCAATTCAGCAATCAAAAGATCTTTTTCTTTTATTTGCTGCTGAAGATTATTCATTTTCTCACTAATCTGAGGAGATTCTATTTGTTTTAATCTCAAAGACTCTTGTAATTGTGATAAATCATCTTTTAAAGATTCGTTTTCTTTTTTTAGTTCTTTTATTTCCTCGGGTTCTAATTGATATCCCCCACTTTCAAGAGTGTTTTTAAGATCATCTTTTTCTTTGGTTAAAGTTTCTATACTTCTTTTATACTTATTTAGATCTTGTTGAAGGTCTTGGCATAATCTTTCGAGGGTTTCAGTTGTTGGTTGTGTTGTTTGAGGTTTTATTACTGCTGGTTTTGGTTGTTCTACGGGAACTACGTAATCAATTGGTATCGCCTTCATCTTTTCTACTTCTAATAATTGTTGATTTAAAGCTTCATTTTCTTCAGTTAATTCATTAATTTTCTTTTGAAATTCATCAATTTGAGTCCTCTTTTTAGCTAAATCGGATTTAAGATCATTCAATAAAGCATTGGTTGCTCCAGAATCCATGGTTGGGGATCTTTCGGCTGATTTTAAAGCTGCATTTAATTTTGCTTCTAATTCAATTTTATCATTATTTCTTGCTCTTAATTCTACTTCTTTTTCTGCTATTTTTTTTTCTAAGTCTATTATTGTATTATTAAGAACAATATTCTTTTGTTGAAGTTCACTTATACCAATTCCACTACCCATTCCGCTCTGGTTCACTTGGTGTTTTAACCTTTCGTTTTCTTCAATAGTTCTCTTAATAATTTGTTCAGTTTTACTTATCAATTCTATATTATCTTTAATTTTATTACGCAAACGCTCATTTTCTTCTTCTACTTCTTTTATTCTTTCTAAAGTATCTCTGATGGCACTAGGTTTATCACCTTCATTTTCCATCTTTTTCCTCCAAAGACTTATAAAATCCTCAACTTTTTCATTATCTTCTGGCATTTTCCTTATTTTAAATTTGTTTTTTTAATATAATTTAAGTATTTTTAATTATTACTCCTGAAAAATATCCTACGCAGTATCCACCTATACTTCCGGTTTTTTCAGAACTTGTATAATATTTCAACAATTCACCTTTTGTTGCATTAAGATTTTTACAAATTAACATCAGAGTAGTTATTGTTTGGGGGCCACATACTGTAGTTTTTAAAGCCGCCTCAAGAGTATTTTCTGGATTTAAATTTTTAAATTCCTCAATTACAGTTAAATCAATTTCCTTAAATTTTTGTAATTGCTTTGAATCACTAACTTGTTTATGTGACATATCTGATGATGCTACAATAACAATATCCTTATTCACTAAGTTTATTGCTCTGGCAATATCACTAGAAATTTCATTCATCGTTTTAATATCTCTTGTTCCAGCGATTTTGATAGTCACAATTTTCACTTCTTTATCGATAGAACAGTACTTTATAAATGGTAATTGTATTTCTATATTATGCTCTTGCTCAGAATAACCTGTAAATAGAGAATCATCTTCCTTAATTATTTTACTTTCATCTAATATTTTTTTTGATAATTCCTCATCAATCTTCAAATTTCCTAATGGAGTTTCCCATTCTCCTTTTGCCATCAATGCAATTTTGCTAAGCCCTATATGATCAGTACCTAAAATTATAACAGTATCAGGAATTTTTTCTTTAAATAAGTTTAGATAAGTAAAAGCAGCACATGGCCCTGAATATTCCATTCCCGCATGTGGAGAAACTCCTCCAATAATGGTTCTTTTTTCTTTGTTCAATAATACAGGTTCTTCATTTGGTCCAAATTTTATATCTGTAAAATATTCTTTTAACGCATCAAGTAAACCTTTTTTTGAACCAGGATACCAACTACCTGCATGAGTTGCTCTTCTAATTACCATTATTCTATTCACCAATCATTTATATTTCAATATTAAATTTATTATTTTTGGAGCTTAAATAATTTAATCTAATTGAAGAGAAATTGAAAGAATTATTAAGTTATTTTAAATAACTTCTTATTGATGAATCAAGCAAATGATGGACAAATCTCTCTTGATGATATTGAAGTTCCAGATAAAATTCCGGCAAAGTTCGTCAATTCGAGAGTAATTATCTTCAACCCTTTGCATGCCTCGTATTTATATGTAAAAAAAGGGTTTTTTGGCTCTCCATTAGGAATAAACAAGCCTAGATTAGAATATTTTTCTAAACCAAGCGAATTATCGTTAATTGAAGCTTATTATCTATTAGAAAGAGATGAAATTACAATTTTTGACGTAAAAGAGAATAGATTTATGGAGCCTAAGATATTTCATGAGATAGTTAAGAAGATTCATCATAAATTTGAGGAAAAATACATAATTTATAAAGATTTGAGAGAAAAAGGATATATTCCAAGACCGGGATTAAAATTTGGAGCAGATTTCGTCGTTTACAAAAAAGGGCCGGGACTTGAACATTCTCTTTTTATGGTTCATGTTCTACCACATGATTCTGAAATTACCGCAATTGATATGGTTAGGGCTGGTCGTTTAGCTACATCTGTGAGAAAAAAATTTGTTATCGCTAATCCTCTCACCTGTAGTTATTACTTCTTTGAGTGGTTTAAGCCTTAAAGCTTTGATAGCTTAATAGCTACCTTAAACTTAATTTTTGTTTTTTAGATGGCAAGAATTCTGAATTTTTTCATGATTGTGTCCTTAATTTTCTCAATCTGATGAAAGTCTTCATTCGGTACAGTCTGATTTATGCGTAAAATTGAGTTTATCAGGTCTGGCTCTAAAAAATTTTCAATCAATATTCCTCGCTCTATAAAGTTTTTACCCTCGTTATAGATTAAAAGTATGATTTTGATGATGCCCAATAATTTTTTAATATTTGTATAGCTATCAATGTCGTGGAAAGCATTTTGGATTAAAAATCCGTCTCTAATTAATTTTGCGATGAAAAGGACTAACTGTTGAGACTCGGGCAAATTCTTTTCTCCAACCAATTGTAGTATATGTTTAAGTTCTTGTTCTTGTGATAAGATTTCATTTACTTGGCTTCGGCATTGAGACCAATCAATATCTATATCTGGCCAATCAATATCTCTATCATACCACCATTGACTTATAAATAGGGGATAATTAGAATAGGAGTTCAACCAATTAATAGCAGGATAATGTTTTAAGTATGCTAAATTAGGATCTAATGCCCAGAAAACTTGAATTAGACGTTTAATTGTTGCTGTTACTGGTTCACTAAAGTCCCCCGCAGGAGGAGAAATAGTACCAATTATAGAGATTGACCCTTTTTTTTCATTTCCTAGATGATCTTTTCCTAAAGTACTAACAACTCCTGCTCTTTCATAAAAGCTAGATAATTTTGATGGTAAATAAGCGGGATAACCTTCTTCAGCAGGCATTTCTTCTAATAATCCAGAGATTTCTCGTAATGATTCTGCCCATCTTGAAATGCTGTCCGCAAGAACCGCTACATTATATCCCATATCTCGAAAATACTCTGCAATAGTAACTCCAGAAAAGAGACTCGCTTCTCGAGCAGATACAGGCATATTGGAAGTATTAACAATGAGTATAACTCTTTCTAACAAGGGTTTGCCACTATTCTGATCCAGATTTTCCGAGAATTGTTTCATAATATTTGCAATTTCATTGCCAGGTTCACCACATCCGATAAATACAATAATATCAGCATCACACCACTTGGCTATCATTTGTTGAATAACTGTTTTTCCTGTTCCAAAGCCTCCTGGAATTGCTGCGGTTCCTCCTTTTATTATAGGAAACAATAAATCGATAGCTCTTATACCTGTAATTAAGGGTTCATTGGGATTTTCTTTTCTATTATAAGGACGACTTTTTGTAATTGGCCACTTTTGGAGCATTGAAAAAGCTTGTTCTTTATTTTTATTCTTGACCTTATATATCTCATCAATAATATTAAAATCTCCTTCTTGAGCAATAAATGATAATTTTCCTGCGATGAAAGGGGGTAACATTATTTTATGTTCAAGAAATGTAGTTTCTTGGACAGTACCTATAATATCTCCCTGACTCACCTCATCATTAGTTTTCTTTAATGGTATGAAATGCCATTTTTTTGTCCGCGATAAGCTTGGATATTTAATTCCTCTTTCTAACCTCCCTGAAGAAAAATCTTTAAATAATATTCCTAAAGGTCTTTGTATCCCATCGAAAACATTTCCTAGAATTCCCGGACCTAATTCCATAGAGAGCGGTTCATCCAAACTAACAACTTGTTCATCTAAAGTTATATTTGTTAACGGTTCAAAACATTGAGCAATTACATGTGTTGAAAAAATCTGAATTATTTCTCCTAAAATATTATACTTTGGTATCTTAATTAGATCATATAGCCGTACATGATTTTCCAAACCCTTTACTTTAATAAGAGACCCAATAATTCCGGAAATAAATCCTCCCTGCATTGCTCCTTCTTTCATTTTTTATTTGTCAACCTTATTATTTTTTTATTATTGATCTATTTTCTTATTGCAAAAAGGACATTTTTTAACGAAATTCGGTATAATATTTCCGCAATACTTACATTTATCGATTAGTGGTTTACGATATACCAGTTCTAGGTTAACAGGTTTAGGTATCTTTATATCTCGGTTTTGAAATTCTTTTTTTTTTTCAATTTCCTCTTTTCTTATTTGTCCATTTTTATTTTCAGGAAACATTCTAGAATAAAGTTTCTTTTTTTTTGTTCTAAAAAAAAGTCCAATTGTAGCTAAAATTATAAATAATAGCAAAAATAAGATGATTAATGGGTTGAAACCAAGAGTAACAAGAAAATAATATAAGTAAATAAAAACAGCTAAGTAAAGGATGATCCCAATAAGTTTTATAATAATCGTTTTACGTAAATTTTTATTTTTTTTTGACTCCATAAATTCCCAGGTTTAGTTTTCTTATTTATGACAAATGACGTTATTTGAATTCTTTTATAATATAATTCTTAGCTTTATCTATCTCTTCTCTTACTGATTTGATCTCAATTTCTTTATCAATCTCTTCAGAAATTATATCTTTATCAAATTCTCTACTGAATCTAATTATTGAATAATCAGCATCAAGATAGAATGGAAAATATTCAGTACCACTCCCTTGAAAGAATTTAAAGAAAAATTCATAGTAGTGTAAACGTAATGTGTTGATGAATACAAGCAATCCTTCTATTAGAATGACCACCATATTACCAAATATGGCACCAATTAAATTTAATATATCAAATCCAAGTCCTACACCTTGAATCAAGTTTCCCATTTGGTTTATAGCAAATAATAAAGCGATATGGGCTAATGCTAGAGCCAATAATCTAATATAAGACAACACATTACTCATAATGGATAATAATGTATCAAATGTCTCAATTGAACCTTCACCTAATAATCCACCAAAAGATTCTTCTTGGAAATATGATATTTTAATTAACTTTCCTAAAGGTTTTGAGAGTATCAATAAAAGCCCAGGGATTAAAACTAATAATATTGGATATGGAAAAGTCAGCCATACATTAATGTCGAATCCATATGTAAATATTAGAATTGCACCCCCTAATAAAAGGAAAATTTTTGTTAATGAATCAGTAAGGGAAAGATATTTTCTATGCTGCTTCCAATAATTTAAAAACTGAATAAACCATCCCAAAATTATGTGAAATATTCCAATGACAATAGCAAAATAAAATACGGATAAAATATTTCCCAGCGGATTGTTTAAGTGGATATTTAAAAATGGAATTACTATTGGATTTAGCTCAAAATTCCAAAGAACAATACCAAATATTTCAATTTCATGATGTCCAAAATATTCACCATATAAAAAACCAAAAAAAAGAGCAGCCCAACCACAGAAAAAAATTATCCAAGAGAAACTAGAAAGTGACTTTTTACGCTTCCTATATACTAAAGCTCCTATGAGTCCAGCGATTATTAAAGTGAGACCATGTCCAATATCTCCGAACATAATACCAAATAATATAGGAAAGGTAAAAGCAATAATTGGTGTCGGATCTATTTCGGAATACGCAGGTGTACCATACATTTTAGTAATTGCTTCGAATGGTTTTACTAAAAAAAGATTTTTCATAATTCGTGGGGTAACATCTCTTAAATCCTCGAGCTTTTCATCTTTTTCTTTTTTTGAGATTGAATTTTCATCTTTTAGGTTTAATTTAGCCTTCTTTTTTTTAATTTCTTCTTTTGTATAAGACTCATAAATGGGACGCTTTTTTGATACATCTATTGATTCGATGATAATATTGTCTTTAAATATGTTAAATAGATTTTCTTGTATTAATTTTTTTTTGGAAAAAGGTACAAAAAATTTAAGAACTACTCTATTTGTTGAAGTATTATCAAATTGTTGAGCAGCCCAATTATATTCTTCGATATTTTGGACGATTTCGTTAATTCCCGCGAATTTCAATAAATTATCATGAGTGATTCTATCTTGTTCTTTATTATACCGTATTAATAAATCTTTAATAAAATTAATTTCTGTTTCAATTCGATCGTAATTAATACCGGTATCTGTTAAATACTTTTTTAAAACTGGTACTTTTTCAGAATGGATAAGTCGTATTCTTCCATTGAATTCATGTTCTTTATCTTTTGGATAAATAATATAGAAACCAATTCGATCATCTGAGATTTGGAACGTATCATAAAAATTAGGAAATTCAGAAAAGGCGAAAAGATTAATTAAATTATCTAGATTTTTAGAAAAGGTGGTATAGACTTGAAATTTGAAGTGATTTAAAGTACTTTGGTTATCCTTGGTTATATTTATTTTCTCAAGATACTTATAACATTTTTTTACAATTTGCAGTTTTTCTAATTCAATGTTTGCTTTAGTTATATAACTATTTAATTCTGTGACTCGATTTGTATAAAAATCAATTTCTTCAAGAATATGATTAATTAAGTCATTGAGATTATTAGCATTAAACTCAATTCTCTCAGATTTTTTAATTCGGAGATTTTTAATATCCATTTCATTAATTTTTAATCTCTTAAATAAGGTATCTAGGTTTTTTCTCAATATATTAATCTTTTCAACAATAGTTTTTTTATCTTCAATCTCTCTTTTTTTTTCAGATTTTTGTTTTGGTTTAATTTGTACCATGTTAAAATTAGACAGTTCTATTAAAAGTTGATCTTTATAATTCTGATTAATCTCTGCTTTCATTAAACAAAATTCATCTTTTTTTCCCATAAAATTCTCACTTAATTGAATTATTCCTGTTTAATTATAATATCTTTAGTCTTTTTCAATCTGACATAATTTTCTCTTTCAATTTCTTCTAAAATATCTTTAATTTGTTTAATTTGTGATTCTAATCTAGGTGTTATAACATTCTTCAATCCATTTATTCTTCTGTTTATCTTTTTAAAGGACAATGCTACTTTTAAAAGTAAATCTTCAAATTCAGAAAATCTTATAAACTTACTGAAGAAAACCTTTAAGTTTTCTAGCAAATCATCAAGATAATGACTTGTATTTTCAAATGTATAAGCAGGAAGTTTTTTTTCTTTGAATAATTCATAATCTACTTGAGTAATAACTATTCCCATCTTCTTTATGGCTTGAACGCTAATTCTCGGTTTATATTGGATTTTACTTAATTTACTAATTAAATTCACTTCATTTTTGCCCATTTCTTCATATGTTTGTATTAAAATATTTAAAGTTTCTTTATATAATTTGATTAATTCTCTTCTTTGGATTTTATACTCCTTCCACAATTTTTTTATTTGAATTATTAGTTGCTCACGTCTAAATTCCAAGAAATTTTGCCCTTTAATTGCAAAATCTAATCTTCTCTTTAAATTTAGTAAATTCGTTTTTGTTGGTTTTATATCTCTAAAACTTATAAGTTACACCCGTGGTTTATAGTATTTATTTATAAAATTAGGATGAATTCTAATTAATTGACCTTTATTTAAATAGGAAAGATTCTCCCAAGCAATATTTAGGGTTTGGTTAAAATCTCGAGTTTCATTTAACTTTTGATTGATAAATTTTTGTTCAAAATCTTTTCCAAACTGAAGTAAATTCCTTTGATCGTTATTTAAACCATCTTCTCCCACAATTGAAATTAAATCTTTAACTTCAAGAAAACTGGAATATGCTGCTAATAATTGCGAACTCACATCAGCATGATCTTCCCTTGTTTTACCATCACCTATAGCATCTTTCATTAATCTTGATATTGAGGCTAACACTTCAAATGGAGGATAAATAGCTTTTTTATGTAAGTTACGGCTAAGAACTAATTGTCCCTCTGTGATGTAACCGGTTGTGTCGGGAATAGGGTGAGAAATATCATCATTTGGCATTGTTAAAATAGGTATTTGGGTAATTGAACCCTTTTTTCCTTTGATTTTTCCTGTGCGTTCATAAATCGAAGCAAAATCAGAATATATGTAACCGGGATATCCTTTTCTGCTAGGAATTTCTTCTTTCGCGGAACTAAGTTCTCTAA
>JAEOTV010000131.1 GCA_016839635.1 Promethearchaeota archaeon
CTTTTGTAATTTCTGGTGTCCACATTTCTATTTTCGCGTATTTTTCACTTATATCTTTTGAATCATATTTATAATTATTTCTAAATTCTAACATTTGCTTTATTTCAGCTACTTTTTTATCTGCTCCCTGTAAATCCATCTTGTTTACGACAAAAACATCTGTAATTTCCATGATTCCTGATTTTATTGCCTGAATATCATCTCCTAATCCTGGAACTAATAAAACCACCACCGTATGCGCAGATTTAAAGATATCAACCTCGGATTGACCAACACCAACGGTCTCAACAATTATAATATCACACCCATAGGCATCTAGAATTTTTATTGTATCTTCCGTGGCTCTCGCAAGACCCCCCAATTGCCCTCTATTAGCCATGCTTCTAATAAAAACATTATTAAGTGAGAAATTCTGTTTCATACGGATTCTGTCTCCTAATAGAGCCCCACCGGTTAAAGGGGAGGTTGGATCGACACAAATAATTCCTACTTTTTTACCTTGTTCAATATAATATTTAGTTAAGGTTGAAATAAATGTCGATTTACCAGTACCTGGTGCTCCCGTAATCCCTAGGATATACGCTTTGCCAGTGTATTCATAAATTGAATGGACTATCTCTTGAGAAGCGTTTATATCATTCTCAACAAAAGTAATTAGACGAGCTACAGCTCTAGGACTGCCTTTTAGTAGTTGAGAAATATAATTAGAATAATCCATTCTATTAATTATCTTTTCAAGTTGTTTTTAACAAATTCGACTATCGTTTTTAAATCAGTTCCTGGTCCATAAAAACCTTTTAATCCATGTTTTTCTAAAAATACTTTATCTTCATCAGGGATAATTCCCCCTACGGCAACAAGAACATCATCTATTCCATGTTCTTTTAATTTATCCATGATTAAGGGGCATAATGCATTATGAGATCCAGACAACATGCTTAACATGACAGCATCAGGGTCTTCTTGGACGACAGTATTTACCACATCATCAGGTGTTTGATGTATTCCTGTGTAAATTACTTCCATTCCTGCATCTCTTAATGCTCTAGCTAAGACTTTAGCTCCTCTGTCATGTCCATCAAGCCCAGGCTTACAAACCAAAACCTTAATTTTTCTTTCGTCATTCATTTTCTATTTTCTCCTTAAAAGATTGAATCTTCATGATAAGACCCAAATACTTCCGTTAAAGCATCTATTATCTCTCCTATGGAAGTATATTCTCTAACTGCATCAATAATAAATGGCATTAAATTTTCTGTACCTCTTGCAGCTTCTTTTAATCTTTCAATTTTCTCGTTTACTTTATCATTATTTCTTTTTTCTTTTAATTCATTGAGTTTTTTAATTTGTTCACTTGCAACCTCTTCATCAATTTTCAAGAGGGGAACTGAGCATGGTTCTCTTTGCTCGAATTGATTTACGGCTACAATTGTTCTCTCTCTATTCTCGATTTCTCGCTGATATTTATAGGAAGAGTTAGCAATTTCTTTTTGAAAGAAGTTAGCTTTTATTGCCGGAACAACTCCACCAAGTTCTTCAATTCTTTGAAAATAATTTTCTGCTTCTTCTTCCATCTTATTTGTGAGCCACTCTACATAATAAGAACCTGCTAAAGGATCAACAGTATCTGTTACTCCTGACTCATGTGCTATTATCTGTTGTGTCCTTAAAGCTATTTTTACAGCATTTTCTGTTGGTAGACATAATGCTTCATCAAAAGAATTAGTGTGCAATGATTGAGTTCCTCCAAGAACAGAAGCTAACCCTTGTATTGTCACTCTAGCAATATTATTTTCTGGTTCTTGAGCCGCCAACGAAACCCCTGCAGTTTGTGTATGGAACCGTAATCGCATTGATTCGAGTTTTTTTGCTCCATATCTATTTTTCATATGTCTCGCCCATATTCGCCTGGCAGCCCGATATTTACAAATCTCCTCGAAAAAATTGTTATGTGAATTAAAGAAAAAGGATAGACGAGGCGCAAAATCATCGATATCTAACCCCCTTTCAAGCGCAGCTTCTACATAGGCGAAACCGTCTGCTAGTGTAAAGGCTAATTCTTGAACCGCTGTGGATCCTGCTTCTCTTATATGATATCCGCTTATGCTAATTGGATACCATTGAGGTACATGTTTTGTACAATACTCTATTGTATCGACAATAATTCGTATAGAGGGCTCAGGAGGAAAAATCCAAGATTTTTGAGCAATATATTCTTTTAAAATATCATTTTGAATAGTTCCCCTCAATTCTTCTGGAGTATGACCTTGTTTTTCGGCGGTCACAATATATAATGCTAATAATATTGAAGCAGGTCCATTAATTGTCATAGAAGTGCTTATCTTAGAAAGATCAATTCCATTGAATAGAGTTTCCATATCTACTAGAGAGTCAATGGCAACACCCTCCTTTCCAATTTCTCCGAGAGCTCTTTGATCAGTTGCCTCAATCCCATAAATAGTATGCAAACTAAAAGCTACACTTAATCCCGTATTTCCATGATCAATTAAGAATTTATATCGCTTATTGGTTTGTTCAGCATTCCCAAATCCTGCGAATTGACGCATAGTCCACAATTGCCCTCGATACATATTTGGATATACTCCTCGAGTAAAAGGGTATTGACCTGGAAATCCTAGGTCAAGTGCATAATTAAAGTCTTTAATATCATTAGGAGTATATAATCTATTAATTTCTATTTCAGATAAATTTCGAAAACTTTGTTTTCGTTCTTTTTCAGGTGAAATAGAGTTTTCCCATTCTTTCTTATCTTGTTCAATTTTATTGTTTTCAGTCATAATAATTATCCCTCTAAGGTTACCTTGGAGGTTTAAATTATTGTTTTATGATAATTAGTTCTTCAAATAGATAAGAGTTTACAATTATTTTAATTTTATTTTATCCTTGTTATAGAAAAAGGGTTATTGTAAAATTAGATTTTTAGTCTTAAATTATAATTATTAAGTACGACTGATAATAAAATCTACGAATTTACCGAGATTTTTCACATTCTCATAAATTTTTGGTTCCTTTTCTTCTAAATAATCTTTGAAAGCTTCCCAATTCTCTTTCTTCCCCGAAGGTGCTTCAGCTAATAATTTTTTGATCTCAAAGAAATCCCAAGTAAACATGAGTGCATTATCAAGTCTATTTGCTTCATCAGATAATAAAAATATATAAAAATCATTCAAATCCCAAGGATTTAGGACATGAGCGGGTTTATTTCCATCTCCTGCTTTCTTTCCTCTCAAAAGGCTTGTATCTACTTGAGTCGGAAGTACCATATTAAAAGTTATATTTTCTCTTTTATATTCAGCTGACATAGCTTTTTGCATCCCAACAACAGCAAATTTTGAAGCTACATAAGCTGTAAGTTTTGATGGAGCATTTGGGTATGCTTCGCTCCCTGTAATAATAAATCTTGCCTTATCTTTTTTATCATCTTTCTTTAAGTATGGATAAGCGGCTTTAAAGGTATAGAACACTCCAAGAACATTTACATTTAATATTTCAGAAAATTTCTCGTTAATAAACTCATGAGTTGCCCACATTCGAGAATAACCAGCATTCGCGATTACTCCATTAATTAAACCCAGTTCATCTTGAAACGCCATAAATGCTTCCATTATTTGTTGGAATTTAGTTATATCCGCAACTTTCATAACCACTTTTACATTTGTTCCAAGATCTTCAATTTCATTCTTAGTTACATTCAATTCTTCAATAGTTCTTGCTGTTAATCCGATATTCGCGCCTTCCTTAGCACACGCTATAGCTAATGCTTTTCCGATACCTCGACCAGAGCCAGTTATCACTACATTCTTTCCTTTTAATAGCATAATATCCTTTTATAATTTGATTTGAAATATTAAGTTAATTAAAACGCATTTATTATTTTAAATTTTAAGAGTATTGAAAGAAAACACAAATATTTGTTTAAGGTTAAATTATTTAAGAATAATTAAAAGATCTTCAAGTAAGATTTTAAATAGAAATTAGCGGTGAAAGTCTTTAAACTCGCTTTAGTAAACCCTGGTCCAGGAGAAATATTAGAGAAAGGTAGGATAGTTGCAAATGCAGATCACATTTATCCTCCCTTAGGAATCTGTTACTTAAGTGCAATATTGAAAAATGAAAATTATCATGTTGATCTGATTGATCAAGCTGCTATGGGATTCAATTTAAACCAAATAGTAAAATGGATTAAAAAGAAAGATCCTGATATTTTAGGTTTTTCCACTTTAACTGCATCTGGATCGGGAATTAGTGCCGCATTAACTTCGATTGAAGTAAAGAAATGGAACCCAAATATTAAAATAGTGTTTGGAAATCGGCATGTAAATCACAATGACTATAGGATTTTAAACAAATATCCACAAGTTGATATTTGTATACGAGATGAGGGAGAATTTACCTTTCTGGAATTAGTTAAAGCTCTAGAAAAAGATAAATCATTAAAAGATATTAAAGGCTTAACCTATAGAGACAACGGTAACATAAAGAGAAATGAAAAGCGCCCATTGATAAAAGATCTTGATGCGATCCCTTTTCCAGATAGAAAAGCTTTAAACATTGAATACACAGGAAGTTTTGGCGGTTTAGAGTTTGCTCCAGAAGGCTTTACCTCAATGATTTCTTCTAGAGGATGTCCTTATAATTGTTCCTTTTGTTATGGAAAAAGAACAGTTGGCTTTAGAACTCGTTCTGTAGAGAATATTATGAAAGAAATTCTCTTTTTAGAGAGTGAGGGATATAAATATCTAAATTTTGTTGATGATAACTTCACAGTATCAAAAAAAAGAGTGATAAAACTCTGTCGATTGATGCAAAAGCATAAAGTTGATCTAGATTGGATATGTGAGGGGAGAGTAAATCAAGTCTCCGAGGATATGTTAAGAGAAATGAGGAGAGCTAATTGTAGAATTATTTTTTACGGGATAGAAAGTGCGAATCAGAGAATTCTCGATTATTATAATAAAAATATTACTCCCTCCCAATCAATTCTAGCGGTAAAAAAAACTCGTAGAGCAAAAATTCCTTTCATCTTAGGTTCATTTATCGTTGGTGCACCGGGTGAGACATATTCAGAGGTATATAATACTTTAAAATTCGCTCAAAAATTGGATATCGACTTTCCGGTCTATAATCTTCTTGGAACAATGCCGGGGACAGATATTTGGGATGAAATGGTTGAAAAAAAAATTCTTGATGAAGAAAAATATTGGGAGGAAGGAGTTCATATATCAGATATCGATCCTAATGGAGTTCCAACTGAAAAGATGTCTAATTTAATTCTAGATATGCTAAAGCAATTTTTTATGAATCCAAAATATATGATAAAAGCCATATATAGAAATACCACCAGTTCCTATAAATTCTTTTCATTACTCAAGATCCTTTCACAAAATGTAAAGAATTTTGAGAATTTCCATGGAGTGAAATCATTTTGGAATCCAGATAATGTTTAAAATTATTATTTAAGGTAAACTAATTTTACTTGTAGTTTATCCCCAAAAGGGTTTCCAACTATTCCATAAATCCCAATTCTTTACATTTTTAAAGTTTTGGCCTACTGCTATCAACCTATATCTACTTTTTAAAGTTTTAAGAATTTGTCTGGAAATCCATTTAGGCCTACGCATAAATTTTTTATGAGTTTCTCTTATTCGTATCATTAATTCACTCAAAGAGATGGGAAGAACTGCTGTACCAACTTCCCAACATTCATCTGGATTAATTCTTTTTTCTGCTACCATTTGATCCCAAATCCAATTTCCGGGTATTATACCCAAAATATGAAATTGTGGAAAGTCAATATCTAGTTTGAGTGAAAAATTTAAAGTATTAATGATTTCTTCACGGGTTTCTATAGGCGCTCCGACTATAAAATTCGCTAAGACCATATCAATTCCAACTTTTTTGGAATTTTTTATAGCATCATGAACTTGTTGTAAATTTACTTGTTTATTATACCAATCTAAAATTCTTTGGGATCCACTTTCAACTCCATAACTCAGAATTTTACATCCCATTTGTTTCATTGCATTTAATAATTCTATTGAACTCTGAGTAACTCTCCCTTCCGCCATCCAATTGAGCTCTATTTTTTCTTTCTTTAGTAAATATGATAATTTCAATAACCTTTTTTTACTTATTGTAAAGTTATCATCAACCCATAGTAAGTTTTGATAACCTTGATCTTTTAGAAAAGATAATTCTTCTACTATATTTTCTGGAGATCTTGGGCGCCAATTACCCCAAAACATAGAACTTGAACAAAATGAACACTTAAATGCACATCCTCTTGATGATGCTGCAGAAGTGAATTTTCCTACAGAAAGATCCAGGCCTTCGACTTTGTTTTTATATTCAACATTTCCTAATAAATTCCTGTTTGGAAACGGTAGGGTATCAATATTTTTTATAAGAGGTCTATCATTATTTCTAATAATTCTACCATTATCTCTATATGTTAAACCTCTTATATCTTCAAAACCTTGACCTTTCTCCATTTTTTCGGCAATTTCTAATAAAGTATTTTCTCCTTCTCCTCTTACACAACCATCAATAAATGGGTACTTATTTAAAATTCGGGCATCATTGAATGTGGCATGATAATTCCCAAACAAAATTTTAGTATTTGGGTTTATTTCTTCTTTTACTCTTTTAGAAATTTCTGCAGAACTTTTTCCAGTTCCGGCAGTAGTTATTGTAGAAAATCCTAGAATATTGGGGTCTTCATGTTTTATCCACTTTAAAGTTTCCTCATTTGATAAATTCCTAGCAAATTGATCAAGAATGGATACATCATAATTATTTTCACTTAGATAGGTTCCGAGATATAGAATTCCCATAGGTGGAAATCCATAAAATTCTATTTTTTCTTTATTATACTTCTCCGCATCTTTGACAGTTTTATAAAATATTGCATTTTTTGGTGGTTTTGGGAAAATTAATGATATCTTCAAAAAATCAATCCTTATCTGAATTTAAAATATAACTAATAAATGTGTTAATTTATCCTTAAAATTAAAACTACATCATTTCGATTCTTCTAATAATAATAAATATGAAAAACAAATCTTATAATTAAAATCACTTTTGATATACATACTAAGATATGGATATTTATTTATAAAATTAAATGAAAGAATCTGATTTTCCAAATTACAGAAATGGACTAATTTATGAAATTAATTAATAAAAAAATCCAAAAAGTAGCCTTAGTTAACCCAAATTTTATTACAAAGAGTATTACTGATAAATTTACCATCCCTGCTTTAGGTTTAGAATCCATTGCAGCAAATATTTTAGATTTGGTACAAGTAAAAATAATTGATGGTAAAGTCAGAAATTTAACTCTTAAGGAAATTATCAAAGAAATTAGTGATTTTCAGCCAGACATTGTAGGAATATCATGCTGTTTTACAATAGGTATTAATTTTGCTTTAAATATTGCATATGAATCAAAAATATTAGGATATATGACCGTTTTAGGAGGTTGGCATCCAAGTTTTGCTCATTCTGAAATTTTAAAATACTCTTTTGTAGATGTAATAGTCCGAGGGGAGGGAGAAATTACCTATCGGGAATTAATTAAAAACAATAAGTTAGAAGAAATAAAAGGGATATCGTATAAAGCTAATGGAAGTATTATAGATAACCAAGATCGTCCTTTAATCAAAGATTTAAATAAATTACCACTTCCAGCAAGAAAATTGAGAAATAGTAAAACTTATTTTCAAATATTTCAGATGCCTTTAGATGTGATTGAAACCTCAAGGGGTTGCCCTTATAAATGTACATTTTGTAATATCCATCTCTTTTATCGAGGAAAATATAGAACCAAAAATACTGATAGGGTTATTCAGGAGTTAAAAATTATTTCTAGTCAAAAAAAAAGCAACAATGTATTGATCGTGGACGATAATTTTACAGCGAATATGAAGAGGGTTGAGGAAATTTGTGATAAAATAATCAATGAAGGAATTAAACTAGATTTAATTTGCCAAAGTCGAGTTGATGTTATTAAAAACAATCCAGATATTATTAAAAAGATGTCTAAAGCAGGATTTTGGTTATTTTTCCTTGGTATTGAATCTTTTAACCAGAAATCTTTAAATGGTATTCAAAAAAAAGTTCATTTTAGAGATATTGTTGAAGCAATAAAAATTCTCCATGACAATGATATTTTAATAATCGGGAGTTTGCTGATTGGTTCGAGTCTTGATGAGGAAAAGAAAGATATCGATCTCATGATAAAAATTGTTAAAAAGTTAGGAATAGATTTTCCTATCTATTCAATAATGACACCTTTGCCAGGAACCAAATTTAGAGAGATTTTAATTGATAATGGTTATTTAATATCTCGAGATTGGAGTAATTATAATTTTACAACAGCAGTAAATCGATTAAATAATCTTTCAAAAAAAGAACTAGAAGAACTATTGTCTGAAGCATACTATCATGGATATTTTAATAGAGGATGGAAGGATACTCTTATTAGATTATACAAAAGGAAAGGAATCAAATTTCTATTAAACTCGAGAAAAATTTTTAGTATCATCAAGGATTTTATGAGTTTTTTTATAAATATTAGGAGAATGAAAAATAATATCGATTCAGAATCTTTTAAATTCAGCTAATTATAGTCAATTGTTTTAAAGTAACAAATTTCCCTTTCTTTGCGAGAGCTTCTTCGATAAATTTTCTAATTCTGGCTATAAACACATCTCCTGTATTAAACCACCGATCTAGTCTAAAATAATAGTTTTTAAATAGATTGAGTTTATTCTTTTGATTTAATATTAAACTCTTTATGTCTATTGCCTCCCAAGAATGAAAATATAATATAGCTAATTTTTTTCTCAATATAGTTTTCTTTATAAAATAATAACTCAAAGGTAATCTAAAAAAACTATAAATGCTTAAAGGATGAAATTCTTGGATTTTATACCTTTTCCTTTGATAAAATTTAGACTTTTTACTTCTAATTGAAGAATCGTATTTAAATCCTAATTGATTTAATAATCGAAAGATAAACTTTGGAGGTTTTAAATAAGGAGCTCGAAAACCAATAATTTTTGAATTTTTGCATCTATTTTCAAGCAATATTTTATTCTTTGAGATAACTTCTTTACACTCTTCATATGTTAATTCGTTTAATCTTTCGTGATTCAAACTATGACAAGCGATTTCATGACCTTTATTCTCAATATTATTTACAATTTGTGGATGTTGATTAACGACTGCTCCTGTACAAAAAAAAGTTCCCTTTATTTGAAACTCATCCAATAGACTTAAAATTTTATTTAAACCAATTTTTACTCCAAAATCAGTATCTAGAAAATTAGGAATATCTCTTTCAATATCAAAAGTCAGAGCAATTTTCATTATCAGAATAAAGATATATTTATTTGTTTAAGAAATTATATATTTTTTTTAAAATTTATTTCAATATTTAAGTTCAGAATAAAAGGAAAAAATGCGAATATTAGTAGTGGGTGCAGGACTTACCGGTTGTACCTTGGCGCGTCTAATGAAAGATAAAGGACATACCGTTTCAATTAAGGAAGAACAAGATCATATTGGAGGCTTATGCTACACAACAATTAGTCCTAGTGGTATTTGGTATGAACCTTATGGTGGGCATGCATTTCATACAAAAGACAGTCGTGTTAGAAAATTAGTTCTAAGATTTTCAAATTTTAATAATTATAGACATAATAAAGGGATTGTAATTAATGGTATATTACGTCATTTTCCTCTCAGTAAAGAATCTATATTAGAAATGGAAGATAGTAAACAAATACTTAAGGATTTAGAAAAACGACCAAAAGTACCTGATTTAACAAACTTTGAAACGTATGCAATTTCTCATTTCGGTATTACTTTATACAATCTATTTATTTACAATTATTCAAAGAAAATGTGGGGTTTGGAACCTAAAGATTTAACAACCGAGTATATTGAAAATCGTATTGAATTTAAAAACTCTAATACTAACATTTTTGAAGATAAATTCCAAGGGTTGCCTGTTAAAGGCTATACTGAATTACTTAGTAATATGATAAGTGATATCCCTATTGAATTAAACAATAGCGAATTTAATGTGGCATTATTCGATCTTGTTCTTTTCTCAGGAAGAATAGATGAGCTACTTAAATTTAAATTTGGAAATCTGCAATTTAGGTCTTTAATTTTTGATTATGTGGAGGATGAAAATTGGGAAAATGAAAATTATGGCACAATCAACCTTCCTCAACATCCAAAATATATACGAAAGGTAAATTTTAAGGTAATGCATCAACAGCAAATTAATAAAACATTGATTCAATATCAAGAACCTGTAACAGCAAATGGTAATAATCCACCATTATATCCTATATACACCAAGGAAAATATTGAATTATTTAATAGATACTTAATTGAAGCTTGTAAATCCGAGACCATTATACCGATTGGGCGGCTAGGGTTATACAAATATTTAGAAATGGGGCAAGCTATGTCTTTAGCAATGGATATGATTCCTTTAATAGAAAATTGGAAAGTATTAGGCCCTAAAGATCGATATCTTGAAATTAAAAAATTATTAAATAATTAAGGAATTTATTAGAAGTCGATATCTTTTGCTAAGTTATAAAATATATCTTTTTTTGAATGATATTGTGTTATACGTCCTAAACTACGACGAGAATTTAGAAATCTTCCGCTTGTTAATACTGAAATGAAATTGAGAGTTCTAATTTTACCTTTTTTCATTTTTCTAGTAAGATATATTAAAGAATCCGAGAAAACTTTATCAATTCCTATTAAATTTTGTGGTAGCTGTTTAAATCCACCAACTTTAAGGAAAATATCTCTTCTAACAATTATATTACATCCTATAAGTTCAGGATATCCAAGTAGTGTTTTAAAGAAATAATATACGTGCATATTAAAATTAAGGAAAAAATATTGCGTTAATATAAAACTTTGGGAACCTAATTTAAATGAAATTGCTTTTCCATCATAATATTTTACTCTAGCACTACACGCAAAAAGATTTTTATGTTTTTCAAATATTCTATATATTTTTTGTAAGAAATAAGGATCTATAAGTGTATCAGCATCTAAAAATACAAGCAACTCGCCAGAAGATTTTGGTACAACATAATTTAATTGAGATGCTTTCCCCTTTTCTGGTGAGATGAATACTTTTGCATATCTTTTTGCAATAGAGACAGTATTGTCGGAGCTTTGGCCATCAGCTACTATAACCTCATAAGGGATATTACAATTTTGCTTTTTTATTGCTATTAAAGTATGGTTTATGTTATTTTCTTCATTATAAGTAGGGATAATAACTGATATCTTTGGTTTGTGATTCATTTCTTCTCTAGGGGTAAATTGAAAACAGAAAATCTATATATTTTAGATGATGATGTGTTATTATTCTATACAAGTATTAGATTTATTATATAATTAATTGATTTTTAAATAAGAAAATGCCAAAGGGTACGGGTAAAATGAAATTCTGGACGAAGGGGTTCATAATTTCATTTCTTTTCTTACTTTTAAGTGCAGCTCTAATTATATTATTAATACTAAATCATATTTTTCTGCCAATTCCTTGGATTGATGAATTATATGAGTTTGTAAGACCTTGGTTATTATCAGTCTTCTATAATTATAATCTTTTTATTTATGCTGGAATTTTCATTAGCTATTCATTTTTGCTAGTGTTATACGTTTTAGGATACAATTTAGCAAAAGTAAAACATATGACTGGTTCAATAATATATGTTTTTAGTTTATTAGGATTTGTCTTAGTTACTTTCATCGCTACCCAATATACATATGTTAGTGCCTTATTTAATCAAGATATAACCCTTAACTCAAGGTTAATGCTACTTTTACTATTTTTACCCATGAATTTTGCACTTAGTTTATTTTTGTTTTTGGTAACTACAGACTTTCTGATTTTTTTTAAGGATCTACTAAAAGCTAGAAAAATTTGGAAACGTAGAAGACCTGAATTCGAAATTGAGGTTAAAGGCAAAATTACTAATATCAATATAAAAACAGATGAACATATTTTCACGCCTGTACCAATGTTAATTATCGCAAAATATCTTCAGTCTAAAGGGTTTTCTGTATCATGGTTTGTAAGAGGTGCTTTTAATCATTTAATCTCCTTGATTATTACATATTTAACAGGATGGCCTAGAGCTAGGAATGTATTATTTCGATTTACGGGAATGAAAATTGGCAAAAATTGTCATATTTCTCAAAAAGCAATCCCAGATCCTTTATTACCTGAATTAATTGAATTTGAGGAGGGTAGTGGGTGTGGTATTGGCGTTAAATTGCTTACTCATAATGCTATGAATTTACAACATGGAAGTTTTAGTTTTGGACCAATTAGAGTTTGTAAGAATGCAAGGATTGGCGCTTATTCTGTTGTATTACCTGGAGTTACTATAGGAGAAGGATCTATTATTGGCGCAAATTCATTAGTAAGTGAAGATATACCACCATTTTCTATAGCATTTGGTTCTCCTGCCAAAGTTATTCGTGATCTGACTGAAGATGAAAAAGATATGGTAAATAAAGAATATTAAATTATTTATTGATAAACTCATCAATCACTTCATTAACTTTTATATGATTATTATACATCACCCTATGTGAACCTTTTTCAATTATTTTTAGTTCTGAAAATGGAATTAAATCATTTAAATCTTTAACCATTGATTTTGAAATAATCTTATCTTCAGATCCATAAATAATAATTGTTGGTTGAGAGAATGTTGATAATTCCTTTTTTATATTGAATTTTGAGGTCATATTTTTAAAAGTGCTTAAGACAACTGCCTTTGGTAGTTTTAGCGTATTTTTATATAATTTATTAAATTCTCTATTTTCTTTTTCTGGTGAAACCATTTGTTTTATAATATTTTTTAGAAAATTTCTATAGGATAATTTGAAAAATATATTTATCCAAAAAATCATGGATTGTTCTTTAATTGAGGGAGACGTGGAAGATGGTGAACTAATTAAGATTAATTTTTTCACTAATTTTGGGTTATTTATTGTAATGTTTTGGGCAATTAAACCGCCTAATGAATGTCCAATGAGAATGATTTCATTATATCCAAGCAATTTCAGAAAATCTATTACTTGTTTAGTGAAAAATTCGATGGAATAATCTATATTTGGTTTATCTGATTTTCCATAACCGGGTAAATCTAACAAAAGGATATGATTTTTATAATTAAAATTACATAGTTGATAACACCATTCGAGGGAACTTCCCAACCATCCATGAATGAATACTAGAGGAATACCTTCCAGTTTATTCTCATAATAAAAAATATCAAGTTGATTTACTTTAATAAAAGGCATTTTTTAACAACAAATTTCTAACTAAATCTATATTTATAAATAAAATTTCTTAAAGGATGTTTAACAAAATTCGTAGGATTCCAATAACATGGCTTAAAGCAATCGCAATATCCAAATTTATACTCGTTTATTTTTTTAACTCTTGTCTTATAAGGTAAATTGATGAAATCACTAAATTTAATTGGAGTTTTAACGTCTTCACAAAGCATCACAGTTCCATCATTATCAATTGAGTAGTATAAATCCCCTGCATCACATTTCCAAGAATATTTGTTATTATACCATTTATTCATATAATAATAATAACTATTAGGTGACATGATTTGAATTCCCTGTCTTTTTAAATTTTGAATCACTTTCCTTAATTTATTCATAGTTTCCCTCCTTAGTAGTAAATTTGGGCAGAAGTTTCTATATTGATATTGCTCATTTGGTTTATTAGCCGAATGTACTGGATCTATTGAGAAACGACACACTAATTTTGAATTAATAGTCCTTATTAACGGAATAAGCTCTGTTATATTTTCTTTCGTGTTTATAATATGGATGCTATAATCTATGTTTTCAGGGTACTTTTTTTTAATATCTTGAAGCAAATTAATTAATTCTGGACGATATTTCTTAGGAGTAACATTAGATTCTTTAAAACTATCAATACTAACACCTAGAAGAAAATATCCATATGATGCAAATTCTTCTAGTAAATCTTTATTTAATAGAACTCCGTTTGTAACTACATGGGTAAACATGTTTAAATCTATACAATGCTTCAAAAGTTCTCCCAAGTCAGATCTAAGTGTCGGTTCACCACCATATATAGTAATAAATCGACTTCCTTGATTGTATAATTGATTTACTATGTTTTTCCATCGCTTTACGGAAATGTCAGGCTTAATTTGACTTTTTGAAGTGGCACAATAATAACAATTAAAATTACATTTTCGAGTAAAAAATATACTAACAAATGTAGGGCCATTAATTACCTTACATATTCTATTTAGGTAACTAAAACCCAAATTTCTTAGTATTCTATTTTTTATATTACTCATATTAATTTAATAATGATTCAAACTGAACAAAACATTTTAAATATTAATTTAATATTTAATTTTGGTATTAAAGATATTGACGATTTCAACAATAAATCCAGTGTCCATTGTTGTTCCGATTAAGAATAGAGGTGATCTTTTACCTAATCTGATTAAGAATCTATCAAACTTAGATTACTCTGAATATGAAATAATAATTGTTGATGATTGTTCTACAGATGACACTAGAGAATTATTAAAGAATTATCCAATTAAATCCATAATTTTAGAAAAATCAGTTGGTTCAGCTGAAGCTAGAAATATTGGAATTAAAGAAGCAAAAAATAATATTATCGCATTAACTGATTCCGATTGTTTTGTTTCAAAAAATTGGTTAAGAAATTTAGTTCCATATTTAAATAACTATGATGTAGTAGGAGGAAGGGTTAAATTTTGCGATGATACAGAAGAGAAATTTAATCCATTCAATACAAAAAAAGAAACGATATTAACTAAAGACTCTTCAATAAATTTTCTCAATACAAGTAATATGATATTTAAAAAAGATCTTTGGAAGATTTCTGGTGGTTTCTTAAATTATAGAATTGAAGATTTAGAATTTTCATGGAGGCTGTTGAAAAAAGGATTTAAATTGATATATTCACCAAAAGGATTAGTAATTCATCATGGTAATAGAACACCAATCCAAAATATTAAAAAATATCTCCAATATGGAAAATCGTATTCAAAAATAGCCTTTATTCATAAGATGAGTTTCTCGTTTAAAACTGATCGAATTCTTGATAGAAACTCTATTTTTAATTATCTACAGCTGATATCAATTCCTTTTCTTTTACTTTTAGCTTCAATTCTTTCTAGTTTCATGATTATTAACATCCTTTTAAATGTCTCACTGAATTTCCTTTCAATTGTTCTTTGTTTCTTCATTACTTTTCGACTAGTAAGAAGAATCGATATTTTGTTTAAAATCTATAAGTTTACTATAATTTTTGGCATCGTAAATTATTCTTTAATCTATATTATTAAAAGGAAATTTAAATCTAAATAAATCTAAGACAGTTAATCTAGTTTAATATCCAAATCTTGAGGCTGTTCTTTCAGTAATCTTAGAGATATCCGAGAGTTCCTGATCGGAGAAATTTGGAGTATAATAAGTAGGTTTATGTAAATTTTTAATATAATATCTTTTAATGTTTTCGAATTTTTCTGTAGGCAATTCTGTATGTTCGAGCATTTTGTCTATAATAATTGCTGGAGTTTCACATAATTCATCATATTTAACCATTAGGGTTGCTTTTTTAAGAGTCTTTATCTTTTCAATTTGATTTGCAACAAAATCATAAATCGAAGACCAATAAGATGCCCAACCCTTCACATATGTGTCCTTGCTTCTCCATAATTTATGAATTTCATTAATGAGTTCAGGATTATCAAGATTAATACACATTTGATTACGACCAAACTCATTATGACCTACAATTTTCAACCAATCTGGAAGTAGAGGATTTTCCTCTTCTAATTTTGTAAATAATCTTGTTTGTTTAATTAATGAAGCAATATGTTCTACTGGATTACGAATAATCAATAAAATCTTTGATTCTGGAAATATTCGAAGCAAATAATCCAATCTTGAGACGAGGTAATTATTTTTGGCTAAGTACCTTTTACTATTCTGATAGATTATAAGTTTTTTTATATGGTTGCAATAAAATTTCTCAAATTTAGGATTAAAATCATTTCTGTTAATTATGTTTGAGCTCTTTTCATTATGAAGATTATCAAAAAATTTTCGCCAAAATATCTCTTCGACCGCTTCAGGACTCTCACGAGTAACCAGTATACCATCTCTATGGAGCCGTTCAAAAGGTTTTGTATATAAATTAAATTTATCTGCCATCTGACTAAACCAATCAGGAAGATATGGCATAAGAACATTTTTATATTTATGTGAAGCTAAATCTGGATGTTTATCTAACATTTCTAATATAATAGTAGTTCCAGCACGAGCAAGCCCGGTAATGTAGATTGGTCTATCGATGTCTTTATTATTCATCTCTTTATGCATAAACATTGTCTCTATTCTATCAAGCATTAAGGAGATGGGATTAAACGAGGTGAAAAACTTGGTTATACCATAACCTGCATATCCCACGAGTGGAAATTTATATGTATCCTTGTTCTTTGATTTCATTTCTTTCTCTACTTTCCCTTTAGCATACATCAATCAATTTTATGCTATACAATGTAATGATTATTTAATTTCCCTTAACTCTACACTTGTATTTTTTATTATTTTTTATATAAATAAAATATTTTGGCTGATTTATGAAAACTTCTTTTTAATATTTATTTAAATTGCCAAATAATATTTAAACATCACAAGGTTTAATCTACTAATTCAAAAAAAAATTAAATAAACAAATATAAAATTCAAGAGATGTATAATATGTCTGAAACTAAATCCAATTCTTGGAAAAATAAATTAATTATTCTTGTTATTTTTCTTGTAGTGATAATTCTTACCGCTGAAGTAGATTGGGCAGCGGAGCATTCAGGAGTAGGAATTGTCACACGACTTATTTGGTTAATTAGTTTATTAAGTTTAGGTCTAATTCTACCTTTTGGATTTCTGTATCTTGCGGGGAATAAAGAAATTGAAAGAGCAGAATCTGATAAAAAATGGTTAATAATTGCTATTGCTTTATTTTTGATTGCAAACGGAATACCAATTTTATTTTATATAGTTCTTGGAATTCCACCTGGGTTTTTATTATACGTACAATTATCGCTGTTTGGATTAATTCCAGCTTTTTTTCTGCAACCAAAAAAGAAAAATCATCGATTTTTAATATTAATAATTCTTTTTGCTTTAATTATTATTCCTATAGGCATTCTTGTGAATTTTGCTATAGATGATCTGTGGGCAGGTGCACTTGATAATACAATGTATTATTTGTCTTTCTGGGGATTATTGATGACCTTCTTTTATCTTATTCTTGCTATTGGTTGGAAATTGGGCGGGGGATCTAAGAGACAAAGCTGGAATATATTTATCGCTGGAACACTTTTACAGTATAGTACACTCGAAGATTTCTTATATTTTCTTTTAAATGGACAACCTCTTCCTGGAACATGGCCTTGGATGAGTAATTTTGTTATCAATTTAACAGCACTTTTTGGGCATGTTCCTACTGATTTGGATCTTCTTGTTTTTTGCCTAATAGTAAGTATAATTGCGATTTTTATACTTTTTGATGGTCACGGCTTTATCTGGACAAAAATCAAGAAAAAAAATTAATTTTTTTTTATAATTAGAAACGTATTTACATTATTTAGCAAATGCTTATATCAATATAATTGCTATTACTAAAAGTATTGAATTTATAACAAGACCTATAACACCTAATGCAGTTCCTGCTTTCAAAATCGAACTTTCGGGTTCCAGCGCTTTTGCTTTTGAGCTATTCACTTTAGAAACAATCCCAAATATTATTCCTACAATATGAGCTATAGCGAGACCTGAAAATATTCTATATGGAAAATAATAACTTGAAATAAAACTTGATCCAAAATTAAATGAGATTAACCCAATAATTAAAGCAACAATACCAAATCCTAAGCATCTTTTTGAATATGGCCCTGGTAATCCTCCTGATTTAAATTTGGTGGGATATTGCGGTACGGGGATTGTTTTAGTTGGTGTAATTTCTTGATCCAACCCAAATGTCGTTTTTGGTGTTTCAGAAATATTTATATTTTCACTGCCGCAGTTCTGACAAAACCTTTGATTTTCCATTTCTAATTTTTCGCCACAAGTTTGACAAAACATCATTCAACCTCCACTATTTTTGAATTTCATAAAATATATGATTATTTAATATAATTATAATATTAAAAATAAATACTTGCTATACTTTGAGAATCTTTCAATATATCTTTAATTAATAATTTACGTTTGATAATTAAAAAAAGCCATTTAATAAACCCAATTAATTATAGAAGAGCAACTCTTGCCTTGGGCATTTTTTAAACGCCCTAAAACCCTAAATGTAGCACCTTCATAACCACATTCTGGACATTTATTTTTTGCTATAAGTTCAACAATATCATCCACTAGAACAGCTTGATTTATACTCCCATTCACCCCATATGGTGTGATAACTTCGAGTAATCCTTCCATTCCCTCACTAACCGGTTCTAATTTGTCTAGATCTCTTACGATAATTCGTGAAGTATTAGGGCAATGTAATACAAAATCTTGGTATTTTTCAGACCAATGCCCACCAAATAGTGTTGGTCCTTCTGTAAATGCATAAATATCTGCAATATCTTTCGGTTTAATATTAAAAACTTTTTCATAAAGTTCGATGAATCTAGTTTTATTTACCTCACCCATTTTTGCTTCACCCTTAACACCATCCCATCCCCCACCGCCACATCCAACAAAAGAGATCCCTTCTAGGTCATAAAAAATGTTTTCCTTTAGCAAACGCTTTTCAAACATGTTATTCATCAAGAGAGCGCTTCCACCAAATACTATTTTACTGACCTCATTATCTTTCCAATAACCTGTATCTTTAATTTTTTTAACCATTTTCAACATTTTGGTAACATCTAAAATAAAACCACCCTTTAGTGAAAAAGTTGATATAATTGCCCATATTGTTTTTAAAACTTTCATTTTCACCAGATATTCCTCATGTCCATAATATTCCCAAGGTTTATTCATGCATGCGGTGAAGTACCGAGTTTTATCAATAAATTCAAATCCTTTAGCACTTCTCTTAGCCATCAATGACATGAAAATTCGATCAGGTGAAAAATTAAAAACAACGCATCTTTTCGGACCAATTTTTAATTCTTTCCAACCAAAAAATTCTGTAAAAACCTTAATTGAATTATAATGTAATTGGTCAAAATCTTCTAATGTTCGAGGTACTATCGAGGGATCTCCTGTTGTTGAAGATGAACAGGAAAAGAGGGTAATATTATCAAGAGGTACTTTCAATAATTCTAAAGTTCGACTTCCTGATTTTTTATAAACATCTGTGGGAATATATGGGATCTTTCCTAAATTATCAATAGATATATCATCAGGAATCGTAAAAGTGAACTTGTCACAAAGTTTTTCCCTATAATACTTACAATTATTATAGGATAAGTTAATTTGTTTTAACAATTCTTCACAAAATTTATCATCTGGGTAATCACGTAATTTAAAGTCAAAATATTTTGTTTTTAATTCTTCTGGTAAATGATCATGAAATTTAAGGAACAAATTAGTTACCTCCAAAAAATAAACTAAATTATAATTCAAATTCAAATAACATTGATATATATATAAATATAGAATAAAAAAGTAATAAAAAAGTAATTAAATATTTGATAAGGCTATTATTTCTGCTTCTTCACGTTCCAATAGCATTGGCGTCTTTTCCCAACTTATTTCTTTAGGAAGTTTAAATTGTCGTAAAAACATAAAAAGATGAATAAAACCACTTATTGGCCAGTAAAATAGAAGACTATAATGTTTATCACAATATTTTCTTATAGCATTGAATAAAAAGCCAAATTGAAAAAATACACAAGATAGGGTCCAAATTAGTAAATAATATTCTCCAATGAGAAATTGAAATATTGCAAATGCAATTTCAATTGGAAGCCAAGTATCCATATTTGCTAAAACCATCATTGTCATATTTCTTGCAATTATTAATTTTTTACCATCTTTATATTCGCTTTTCATGGTCATTAACTGAGGCATATCACCTATAAATCCCGCAAGCCACCGTGTACGCTGTTTTACTAAAATCTCCCAACTATTAGGAACATATTCATAAATCTTAGCTTTAGGGGAAAATCTAATGAGTACACCATCTAAATTTAAAAGTGTAGATAGATACAGATCTTCTGTCATTGAATTTTCATTAAAACCTCCATATTTCTTGAGATATTTATTCCTGACTGCGAAATTTCTTCCAAATGAATATGCAGAAGAACCTAACCTATTTTTAACTTCAAAAAGTAAACCCCCACCAGAAACAATGCCATAGTCCAAAAAAATTCCCTTTGTTAGCCTATTATCTTTCCAGTTGTTAACTAAAACAGGACCAATTACAGCATCAGTTTTCTCTTTTTGAAAAGGAGATATGAGATTTTTAAGAGTATTAGGTTTTAAAATACACCCTGAATCATATAGAACTACAATATCATTTTTTACATGTTCTAAACCATAATTGAGCGCTGCAGGTTTTCCCATTTTAGGTAAATCTTTTGATAAGACTTTTATATCTATATAACTATGTTCCCTCGCAAAGTTATTACTATAATCTGCTGTATCGTCTGTTGAGCCACTAGTTATTATTATTACTTGGATCTTTTCCTTTGGATAGTCTGATTTAACAATGGAATCTAGTGTTCTCCCTAGTAATATTTTTTCATTTTTAGAAGCAATAAGTATACTAATTTCTTCATAATGCGGTGTTTTTGGTTTATAACCACTCCCAAATGAAGCGATGAAATGAATCCCATAATAAAGAACAAATCCTAACAACATAAGTAATCCAATTAGTGGAAATATAAACCACCAATACGTTAAAGGAGCTATTAAAAATGTGTCAATTGCTTCCTTTACTCCAGAAGACCAAAACGGTGGGAAATACATGTGAATTAGAACAAAAAGAACTAACCAAATGGAACCATATAATACATACCTGTAAAGTTTCATTTCTCTCAATCACTTTTTAAGTTTTTTTTTACTGTATATCAACTTTTTCAAGTTTTTTCAGATTTTTCCAGATATATTTACTAAAAAGAATTATTGAAAGCACCATAATACCAAATAGACTGATTTGATAAATTAACATAGTCCATGTTATTATCCAAGTGTGGGAAGCATTCCAGATTGTAGCAGAAGGATTAATCAAGTTAGTTAATAATGTTGCGAGGCTCGAAACACCATACATTGTAAAGAATGTACCAATTATTAAAATTCGCGTTATTCTTTCACCAATAAATGGTTTGGTTTCATGTAAACCCAAACCTTCGTGCCGTGCTCTCATATACTCATAAATGAAAATAAGGTATATGTTTGTCCAAACTATCCATGTAAAATCAACTCCAGAAAAAAACAACAAACTTGTAGGAACCAAACAAACTAGCATTAAGATATCGCTTACTCTATCTATCACATTATCAAACCATGCACCAGTTTTTGATTTAATATCTAATAATCTCGCTATTGCTCCATCAATCCCATCAATGATTCCTGTAAATAGTACCAATACTGCGAGAGCAAAAAACCAAGATCCATATAAAGGTTGTTCCGTAATTAGAAGGGAATGACCAGCACTAGCCATTATTACACCCCAAAATATGAGAACTGATAATAATAAATTCATAATTGTTACTTTATTAGGACTTAAACCCAGTTTTATAAAAAGCTTTGCTCCTCCATATGTTATTGGCATATATATTTTTCCCGCAGGATCTTTTTTCATTTGTGCAAATTGTTGATCTAATTTATGAGCTTGTCCGTGATCCTTGAGCCAATCTTTTATGAATTCATCACAAGTCATGAATTCTTGGTTTGGGTTTCTCTTAGGGATCCCACTAAGGATAATAATTATCAGAAGTGCCAGTAAAACTAAGGGAAATATTAACGAAAATAATAAAATATATTCTGTCATCTTGTTCGCCTAAGTTATTCCTTTTACTTTTTCTTTAAATATTTTTGAAAATGTAATTTTAATTAGAATTTAAAATATTTTAAATTTACTTAATTTTAAATCCTTTACTTAATTGTTTAATTCTCAAATAAGTTTAAAGAATCCATAATTTGATTGAATAATTATATTTTGAAAATTGGACTCCTAAAAATATATATGGTCAGTTATAGTTATTATACTAAAAAATCAACATGAATAAAAGTGATTTAATAATTGTCAAGTACTGATTTAGAAATAAAATGGATTAATTTCGTTAAAAGTCTTCGAAGTGTAGGAGCATTATTACTTTTTGTATTCATTCCATATTTAGCATTTGTGATAATTCCTATCCATTTTATTTTGACAATGGTTGCTATAAGAAATATAAAGAACATGAATCGCGAACTGAATAACACATTTCTTCATAATTTTCATTCAAAATATTTAACAGCAAGTATTGTCAAATTTATTGGCTCAATAATTCTCCATTTGGGAGCAGCATTGATAGCTGCAATCATAGCTTTTGGCCCGATATTTGATTTTCTTTACTTCTTACCTTTTACTGGATTACCCTCTGCAATCATATTATTAGTTATTGGATTTATAATTATGATCATTGGTAGTAGCGTTGAAGTAGGTGCTTGGGATGACTTAAAGTTCTTTATTCAAGACAACAAACAAATGGTTCCCGCGAGAAATCTTAAAGACACATTAACTAGTATAGAAAATTTGCGAACTGGAGCTTTAATGTGGGCACTTGGTTTCTTAATAATCCCTATTATAATAGGATGGATATTCCAGTTAGTAGGATATTTTGGTCTAAGTAACATCTCAAAATGGGGAATGAAAATCGAACCTATTACTCCTGTTACACAAACTTATCAACCAATCTCTTCCGCGCCTCAAAGATTTCAGCCAGTCTCTACACTTACTCCAGAACCGCAACCAGAAGATGTTATCAAATTTTGTCCTATGTGTGGAGCTAAAGTAACTGAAGGGGCGAAGTATTGTGGGGAATGTGGGGTACATTTAACGTATTAAAAAAATATTAAACAAAATTATTTTATATATTATTTTCTAATCATTTAAATTGCGAGATACGCTTCTTTTATAGCAGAACAGCCTCCGCATTTTACACAACCAGCTTTATTTTCTAAAGGATTAACGCCGTATTCTTTCATCAATTTCGCAGTCTCCATGTAAATTTCTATCAATTCACTGTAATTAGTGATTGGTAATTCTTTTTTACCTGGAATAGACCTTACAGGTGTAATATAAGGTATAACCCCAAATGATATTACATTTTCTACATTTTTTATAAAATCAACCTTAGATTCTCCAAATCCTGTTAAAATATAACTACTAACTTGATTCTTTCCAAAGATTTGAATCGCATGCTTCCAATTCTTTTCAAAAGTTTCATAAGAAATGTTAAATTTACCAGGTGTAATCTCTTCTCGTAATGATTCTCCAAGGACTTCAATATGAATTCCAATAGAGTCAGCTCCTGCTTCCTTTAATTTATTAATATAACTCAAATCTTCTAAAGCTTCAATTTGAACATGTAAAGGGATCTCAGGGTGATTCATTTTAATTCCATTTAATAATTCAATATAACGATTTGCGCCTTTATCAATATTTTCGTCTGTTCCACTTGTTAAAGTCATATGAGAGCATCTCCCTTCTTTCTTTGCTGCTGTGATTACCTCAGACATCTGCTTAGCATTTTTTTCTTCAATTGTAGTATCATATTGAAGACTTAATTCAATTCCACAAAAGGTACAAGGTTCACCGCATGCCCAATAAACACACTTTTGATATATTGTACTAGCTAAACAATTAATCCCGTGTACTAAAGCGATTTTTCTCATTTCCAATCCATCTGTTGTTTTTAATGAATAAAACTTTGGATTCTCAACAAGCTTTAAATTCCCAAAAACTCGGTTGCTTCGACTATCATAAACTTTAAAAAAATTTCCTTTTTTTTCTCCTAATAACAAGCTTGTTTTTTCTTTACTATCCCATAATGCAACATTTACTAAAGTTTTATTATCCTCTAATATAAAATATCTCCCACCAAGGGGTCCAGCTCCGCCTCTTCTCCCAAAATCTATCTCAATTCCCTGTTCTTTATATTTAGTCATTAATTTTTTATCTAAGTACAAGCCTTTACACAATAATTCAGACTTCTGGATAAGAGTAGTTTCTGCATCAATCATAATTCTCTAAAGATCTAAAGATTATTTCAAAATCTATTTTGAATAAGAATATGTTATTTATACTTTATGGAATTTAAATGTGGAGCTTATTTAATTTTGCGTGTTATTGATCATAAAAATTAGAATCAAAACTTTTATTAACAACTTTATACATTCTCTTCTTACCTTATAAATAAGAAATTCTAATGGTGATTTATTAATGCCTAAAATGGAAAGAAAAGTAGATATAACGGCCTCTCAAGAAACGATTTGGCAAATTATTGATGATGATGATGATTATCCTCGATGGAATATTGTTGTAAATGAAGTAACTAAACTTGGTGAAGGTAATTATTTTTTCAAAACAAATGTTGGAGATGTCACGTCTACTCGTGTAGAAACTAATCCACCTAACAGTCTAGCTGCAACTCAAGAAGGTAGCCCTATGACAAGTTTAGGATACATTTTAAAACCAAAAGAAGATAGTGTAGAAGCTACAATTTGGGCTGAGTTTGATGATGCAGGGCAAGAACCTATTTTAGGAATTGCTGGAGAAATGCTTTTAAAAAGTTTGAAAAAATACGCTGAGCATTTAGAATCTGGTGGAAATCCAGATAATTTTAGTAAAAAATAATCATTTTAATGGAAAAATTTCTTTTTTTTATTTTATTAGAAACTATTTAGTCTTTGAATAGCTTCTATATTCTGCTTTAGTTATGATAAAACTTATTAGAAATAACAAATTTTAAACATTTACTAATTGATTTCATTATATATAATTAATCTAGAAATTGATGGAATAAGTGAATCAAAATGGCTCATAAGCGTCCTTGGCATTGTTACAGCAAATGGAGTAGAAGACCTTTTCAATATAAAAGATCCTCAAACCGTAGACGTGAATACGCTAGGGGTGGTGCTCAGTCAAAAATAAATAGGTATTGGGGAGGAAATAAGGAAAAGCCATGGGAGGAGTTTGACTTAACAGTCGGGTTGATGGTAAAAAACCAAATTCAAATCTCATCAAATACTCTTGAAGCTGTTAGAATCACTATCAACGGGGTTCTTCAACGAAAACTCGGAAGACAAAATTATAGACTTCGAATACGACCAAAACCATTTCAAAAATACAGAGAAAACAGAATGTTAGCATTTGCAGGAGCCGATCGTGTTCAATCAGGGATGAGAAACTCTTTTGGAAGATCTACAGGAGTATGTGCTCGAGTTAGAGCTGGGCAGATAGTTGCAGATGTAGGTTGTTATCTTAGAAACCTTCCATTAGTTAGGGATAGATTGAGAGTAGCATCAATGAAAATCTCAAGTCCCTGCCAAATTGTAATACTGAAATATAAAACTCCAGAATTACTAAAAAGTTCAGGTTTGCCATTGTATGATGATAAGAAAAGGAGAGAAATACCTATTTATGAATTAGAATTTGCTACTACATAAAATATTTCTTTCTTAGGGTAATTCAGTATCTGTCTCTTTATGTAAATTCTCTTTTTTCTTGAAGATATTCATTAAGAAAACTCCTATAATAATAACTATAATTGAGATTATTATCCCCAGCGAAATGCTTGCACCTTCTACAATTAATAATTCAAAAAGAATAGGTGCTGTTATATACAATGAATTATACATAGGAACTAATCGTGAAGCACCAGCTCCCTTTGCAAATCCTATCTGAGTTAAAATTAAAGCAAAAAACCCTGCGAGGAAGCTAAATAGAAAAATAAAACTATCTAATTCCAGCCGAAAAAGTCCTGCTAAAGCTTCAATAAAATTACTTGATGATAATCCTATTCTTTTTAAAACATTATCTGTCCCACCTAATGTTCCAGCCGCTGCACCAAAAATAAATGCTATAGCTATCTTACTCTTCCAAGAAAAACCTATAAGAGAAGTAAATAGTAATATGATCACTAATATCAATATAAAAAAGTTCATATAGTTTATATCTCCTGTAACTGGAGGTTCTATAATATAAAAAAATCCTACCATAGTCGTTCCAATGATGATTGATATCGCTCCTAATAGCTCTATCTGTGTTATTTCTTCATGCAATATATATCTTGAATAGACCATTAATAATATTAATCCCAACCCAAACACACTAGAAAATACTGCTGCTGAGGCAAATGTAGTGCCGATAATCTGCCAGATCATAACTGTATTATTCAAAATAAAACCTATAATATAAATCAAAGGTTTTTTACCTTTTTCTTTGAAAGATTTCTTTCTAGAAAAAATTTCAATACCATGCCTTTCCATAGCTTTTGCAAGATGCAATACTAATGTACTTATTATTCCAAATAACAAACCTAACGCAACTGACATTTTACTAAACCTTTAGGTATTTAATTTATAGATTATCTGAAATACTTAAATAAATCTAGTTAAATTATAAATTATTATATACTGTTAATATAAATATTAAAATCATTTGAACACAAATCTTGAGAAATCTCGAACCTTTTTTTAATCCTAAGAGTATTTTAATAGTCGGCGTTTCACGAAAAGCCTATACTTTCAGTTACACAATTCTTAAGAATCTTCAAGAAATTTTTTATCGAGGAAATCTCTATATTTTAAATCCTAATGCTGATGAAATTCTCGGTATCCAATCACATCATTCTTTAGAAGAATTGCCAGAGGTACCCGAACTTGCAGTAATTGTATTAGGAAAGAAAATTGCTGAGATATTTGAGAAGTTAGCAAAATTTGGTGTTAAAAATATTGCTATTGAATCAGAATTAAGAATTGAAACCGAAGATCCCATATTAATAGAAAATTTACACAAAATAAGCAAAAAGTATGGAGTATCATTTATGGGACCTTCGATGTTAGGTATCATTAACTTTAATAATAATTTTACCACTTCAATAATTCCTGTAAGGCAATACCTTATGCAAAGACATAGAAAAATAAAAGAGGGGATTAGTTTTATTGCCCAATCCGGGGGCTTAGCTGGAGCAATGGGTTGGTGGGCCCCTTCTCAAGATTTACCGATTTCTAAAGTAATCCATCTAGGATATGGATTTGATATTAATGATGCAGATGTTTTGGAGTATTTTAAAGAGGATGACACAACTAAAGTAATCTCAATTTTCTTAAGAGAAATTACTGAGGAAATTTTAGGGGTTGTGAAAGAATTAGCTCCACTTAAACCAGTTTTATTTTTTTATGTTGGAAAGGATGAGGAGAGAGAAAAAAAGTTAGTTGAAGTTGGCGGAATCAGTGTGCTAAACTATATAGAGCTTTTTGATATTGCAAAGATATTTTTATGGTGCTCGGAGCCAAAAGGATCTAATTTGGGGATCATAGGACCTAGTTCTGGGGCAATCTATTTAATTATTAAAGAGATGAGAAATCAAGGATTATCAATTGCTAGAGTAACACAAGAACACAGAGATATCATACTTGATAAAGTGGGAGGCTCAACTTGTAAATTAGGTAATCCAGTGGATTTCTGGCCACCAGAAAGGTTTGTTGGTACAAAAATTTGTGAAATATATAATACTTCTTCTAAAACACTATTAAAGGACAAAGCAGTAGATGGATTAATTTTAGCTTTAGAATTCTTTATAGAAATTGAATTTGATTTTATTATTTTTGAGAAAATTAAGAAAGCTTTCCCTGATAAACCAATTATTACTATATTAATTCAAGCAGAGCGCGAAGGAGCGAAAAGAGTTGTTAAAGCTGCTTCAAATCTAAAGATCCCTGTTTTTGAAAATGAGGTAGAGAGAGCTGTTAGAGGATATAAATTACTTTATGATTGGTATTCAAAAATAAAAAAGAAATAGAAAATTAACTTGTGAAAATATCTTTTAATTCATCGGGAATTTCTACCAATTCATCCATTAATGAAAGAGCATAAACCTTATCGCCACATTTACACTTTTTCCCTTCAAATAAATAGAATTTGAATTCATTTTTCCAATTGCATATTTGAACACTCTTTATTTCAGCAACTTCACCACAAACACAATAGATTGCCATTTGTTCTGAATAATTAGGCATTATAATAGCAAAATCTTTAGGTGCTTTACTAAAATCGCAGTCATTTAACATATCGTTAATCTTATCAGCAAATTTATCTCTAAGAACTGGTTCAAAATAATTAACAATTCCTTCACGTCCTTTCATATTTGTAAGAACAATAAAGTTTTTTTCCGCTGATCTTTTTTCACGAATGATAGGTTCTTGGTATTGTTGAAGCTGCGGTGGTACTGGAATAGGCTCTACCCCAGAAGGATATTCAAAAGTATAAATGTATTGCATCGTTCCTCTTATGTTTCTTTGACTTATTAGATTTAGATTTTCATAATCCTGGCTATGGAGAACAAATTTTATTAATTGAAGGGGGACCTCTAATTCAATAAGTCTTACTCTAATGTTTTCTAATAATTCACCCGCAAAGTTCTTCAAAATCATAATATCTTCTCTATTATCAGAATAGATTTGGTTCTTATATTCCTCTTTAAACGCGAACCATTTTTTAACTATAGTACTTCTAATTAATTGAGGTGCCATACAAAAGACACATAAAAGGGGCAGTACAAAATAGGTTAATTCAGGCCAAATAAATGCTATTACTACTGGAATAAACATGGGGAGCATAAGCATTAATGATATTTTTCGCAAACGTTTTTCAACTGAATTTTTTACTCCTTTACTAATAGCGAGCTCTTCTGCTTTTAATTTTAACTTATTAATAATATCTAAAATCTCTCTTGATTCAAAAGCCTGTTTCAAAAGGCTATCTTCTTCTTTTACTAGATTGTTTAAATGAGAAGTAGTCTCCTTTATATACTGGTTTAAAGCGTTATCTTTAAAGATAAATTGTAATGTTTCTTCAGAAAAAAAGTCCAAAAAGCGAACAATAAAGAGTTTTTTCTCAATATCTTTAATATCAATTTCATTCAAACCAAGAGCTTCTTGAATCATTTGCCCCTGGGTTTTTCTAGGTTGTCTGCCGAGTTTTGTCTTTTTTTTCTCTTCAGTCTCAGAACTTTCAGAGTCTACTCTTTCATCATTCTCAGTGTTAGTCATATTTTATTCAAAAATTAATGTTTTAAAAGTTAAGCTATGTAATTGTTAGCAGTAAATTAACTTTTGGAAAAATCAAAAAGAAATTAATCTAATATTTCCAAACTAATGAAAATAACTAAAATTTGAAGTAATATCTTATTCTGAAAAAGAAATGTGAGTAGGAATTAATAAAATATAAAAAGAATTCTTTTTAAGGTTCATTTGCTTTTTTTTATTAAAGAATATTATTAAATAAAACAACGTGAACTAAAGTGGATAAAGATAAAATTAAACAAGTACTTGACAAAATACGTCCGCAGCTCCAGATGGATGGTGGAGATGTAGAACTCATTTCAATCGAAGATGATGGAACTGTAAAAGTGCGTCTGATGGGGCATTGTGCAGGTTGTAGGTAAACGCGCTTCGCATTATCGATCTAATGCACGCCCAAGAGACTATAAAGTTTGGCATCGAACGCGCTATTAAACAATTTGTTCCTGAGATTAAAGAAGTTGTAGCAGTACCATAATAAGTCCATCTAAAATTTTCTTACTTTTTCTATTTTAATTTATTTTATTATTGTTTCTCCGCGATCAAATATTCAATTCCTAAATCTTCAAAATTTACCTTATTTGATAAAAGGCAGTTTTAATACTACTTAAATCAAAAATTGTTGTATCAAACATAAGATATGAAGCAAATTGTTCCTGTAAAAGGGGCTCTACCTTATCCAAGAATTGGACTTTTAGATTTTTCACATTTGGATCATAGCCAGGGTCCATTTTATGAAAAACGAATATAATTCTAGCATCTGGGCTATAATTTTTAATCTTATTAAAGACTCCAGTAAAATACATAACAGAAGGAATAAGCCTATAATAGTCCTGAATATCTATTACATAATAAAAGAATTTGATTGTATGAAAATATTTATCAGGATTCGCCAAATATTCATTTCGATATGTTTCTTGACCTCCAAAATCCCAAACTACGGTTTTTTTTTGAAAAAGAGTAAGAGAATTTCTTTCTACCCCTTTGGTTGGATTCATAATAGGGGGTTTTATCGGAACTTTATCAGATTCTTGTGCAAGCATATTCAAGATTGTAGTTTTTCCTGCATTTTCCATACCCATAATTACAATTTTTATTGGTTTTTCTTCATTTTCTGTATATTCTGTCATAAAATTCATCTCTTTATTGTGATATAAAGTTCATTCAAATGAGGATGATGTAATAATATTTGCTAATTTGTTCCAGAATCGTTCTATGTCCCAACTCTTTTGTGTTTTATATAAAGAAGACAATTCTATAAAAATTTGCTTAATTTTTAAAGATTGAAAGTAAGTAATTTTTGGAGCTATAATTGAAATCATGAAATCCTTATGTCCACCTCTATAGGATTTATCAGGATAGGAATCAAAAAATACATAGGCCATGAAATTGAAGTTCTTAACATTAATCAAGAGTCCTTCTGCTTTATTTATATAATCTTGACCATATATTGAAGATATCGCATCATACAACTGATTACTAACTTTATCAATTGGAACATCTAATTTGATATCTTTAGGGAAATAATCTACTAGTTTTGGCCCTACTACATCGTCCCAATTCACTTCAATCAATGCCATGAGATCTTTAAAACCTTCAGGAATTAATCCCGTTTCAATTTCATTTGATAAATAAATCTCACTAATTTTATCATTAATAATATTGATTGTTTTGCTGCGTTTTAGTTTACCAAATATACTTGCTACTAAATCATCTTCATTAATAGGAATTGTAAGATAATCATCTACTCCGAGCATTTTACCAAATCGAATATCTTCGGGAGAATTGAGAGTAGATATGAAGATAAATGGAATGTGACTAAATGTTGGACTATTAGAAATTGCATTAAAAAAATTGTACCCATTCATTTCTGGCATTAAAATATCACTAATGATAAGATCAGGATATTTTTTAAGGTCCGATAGTATTGTAAGTGCTTCTTTTCCGTTTTCAGCTGTGATAACTTGACATTCATTAATCTCTAATATTTTTTGTATATCTCTAATAATGTTAGGATCATCTTCGACTATAAGTATTAAAGGTTTCAGGTTATTTCCCTCCAATTGAAAGTATTTAAATTCTGGCAAAAAAGCAATTAATATTTATGAATTCTTAAATTTAAATGTAATATTTCATAATAAATAAGGGATTAATTACAAAAAGATAATATAAAATGAATTCCCAAGAATTTTTGAAACACATACATGAAATTCAGGACTTAATTGAACAGGAAGATTATAAGGAAGCAATTAATATAATTGAAAAATTAAAAAAAGTGGAGAAAAAAAGTGATTTAGACTATAACTTGACTCATATGCTATATCAATTAGATTCGAATTCTCACTCACTTTATAATCAGCAAATAATTCTAAAGAATGTCGGAGATTTATCCAAAAACTATGAAACAATAAGTTTTCAAGAACTTAATCGAATATTAAGAGCTAAAAAAGAGTTGAATCTTACTGATGATATACTAAGAAGAGAAATAGAGCTCTTAATTTTAAGAAACAAATTAAGTTGGAAAATTGAAAAAGATACAATAGTGAAGATATAAAAACATGAAATTTCTCTTTTTCAACATATTACATTATTAATTACTCACTCATTCAGAAAATATCATTAATATAAAATTAAAATGATTCAAGAGAATGAATTAATTACATTTATATTTTGCATAGTTGCACTATTCTTTGCCATTAGTAATTATAAGAAAATAAAATCATTACCAGGTTTAAAGATTTTTATAATTTCTTTTATTATATTTGCGATGGGCTGGTTTTTTACGGTTATTGAAGGAATTATTTTTGAAGAAGTATTTAATATCATTGAACATGTGTGTTACATTTGCAGTTCAATTACCATGTTCATTTGGGCTATAATATTTTTCAAAAAGAGGGGTGAAACTTGAGTTTAATAGGGATTCTTGACTTTTTTGTGTTCAGTATAACACTTGCCTCATTTATTGTTATCTTATTAGGATGGAGAAACCAATTTTCAATAATCACTAGAATAAGCTTAATCGCATTATTTTTCATTACTTCCTTCTATTATTTAAGTAATTTCTTAGAATGGTCAGGGATTAGCGATATTCTTATAAATATTGAAGATTATGTTGCGATTTTGGCACCTTTAACTTGGTTTTTCTTAATATATACATATTTACAGAAAAAAAACGAAAAAAACCAACGAGAGAATCAAAAGAATATAGAAGAAGCGTATAGATACACTGAATTCTACAAAGATTTATTTACTCATGATATTAGAAATATACTTCAGAATGTTTTATTAGCTAGCAACTATATTGAGCAATCTAATAAGGATGAAGACAAATTCGAAAAACTTCCTAAAATTTTTGCTTTAATAAAAGAACAGATTTTACGTGGAGAAAATTTGATCTCAAACGTCACCAAACTCTCTGAAATAAGAAAATCACCTACTGGGATTCAAAATGTAGATATTAAAGACATTCTTGAAAAAACAGTCGAAAACATAAAAAAAGTTTACGATCATAAGAAGATGATTATAAATATTCAAAAACAAAACTTTTTGGTAAAAGCAAATAACTTACTCGTGAATATCGTTGAAAATATTCTGGTAAATTCAATTTTGCATAATGAGAATGAACCTATTGAAGTCTCGATAATGTTATCAAAATATCAGCTCAATCAAACCAATTATATAAAAATTGAATTTATTGATAACGGCATTGGCATTTCAGATGAAAGAAAAAAAGGAATTTTCATAACACGTGAAGAAGAGGAACACAAATCTAGAACAGGATTAGGTCTCTCTCTCATTATAAAGGTTATAGAATATTATAAAGGCAAAATATGGGTTGAAGATAGAATCAAAGGAGATTACTCCAAGGGAAGTAATTTTGTATTACTAATTCCTGAAGCTTAAAAATTTTTTTGTTTAAAAATTCTTTTTGTTTAAATGATGCCCCAATAAAAATACTTGGTTTTTTTAAATCTATATTTGAATTATCAATTAAATAGATATTGCGTTGGTTTAATATTGATTATTGATCACTGTCAAAAAACAATAAGTATAAAAATTGTATATTTTGGACCTGCTCTTTCAGGTAAGACAACTTCAATCAAGGCTTTATTCTCACAATTTGGAAAAGAGGAAGAAATTTATAGTATTGAGAGTACAGTAAATAGGACTTTATTTTTTGACTATGGAACAGTTACATTTCAAAACCAAGAATGGGCTCTAAAAATCCACATCTACACTACTACTGGTCAAGATTTCTATTTTATAACACGATCCATAACTTTAAGAGCTGTAGATGGCGTAATTTTTGTTATTGATTCACAGGAAGAAGTTTTTGATAGAAATGTGAACTCGTGGCAAGAATTAATCTCTTATTTTAATCAATCTATTGATGACCTTCCAATAATTATTGCTTTTAATAAACAAGATTTAGATGATAGAGATAAATTTAACTCTATAGAATTTTTAAACACTATCAGGTATCATAAATATAAAAATATAGATACTAGATTTACAAGTGCTTTAAAAGGAGAAGGAGTTATAAATTGTTTCGAAAATATTCTACGATTGGTATTAAATAAATATTATAATCGCAGATTAGTTTCTGCAATAAATTGAAATATTTTTCTTAACTTAATATTCTGTTTTAATTTCATTGAATTAAACTGATTTGCATTCCTATGGGTAAAAATCATGATATCAATTAGATTTAAATTATTCTATCCATTATTCTTGTTGACAGAAAGATAGAAATTGACAAAAATATATAAATCCATTTTTACTCTTTTCTATTGGGTATAAAAATCTTGCGTTTAAAGAGGCACATATTTATAATTTCAGTATTAGTTGTTTTAGCAATCGGTATAAATCAGGGGATAAACTATTCATATGCTCAAGAAAATGGGGAATCTCTAATAATCTCTTCCAGCTTTCAAATGATTGAGTTTTCAGAAGCTTATGGGATAAAAGAAAATTTAACTTCAGTGAATATCAATTTACTATCTCCAAATTGGACAATAACTGATGTGGACATTAATTTTACTAGTATTAAGATGAGTTCAGAAATAAAAGTAATTGAAGAAGAAGCTAGTGGATTTGAAACATTAAAAGGTAACAATTACGAGATTTTAGGGATGCAATTAAATATTACAGAACCTACAATTATTTATTCGGTCTATATATTTGGTTATAAGACGATTAAAACGACTTCACCATCCCCTGTATATGTTCGAATTGAGGGATGGGATTCTATTAATAGAAAACCAAATGGAGTAATTTATAGTATTCCCATCTTATTAAATATGACAGAAGGAATTCCTCAATGGAGTAAACAACAATTTCAATCACCAATCTATTTATCTTCAGGATTCTACTGTTTAGTACTTGATGGAACTGGGATAAGTTGGAATGATAAATATTACTGGTATATTAATAATGATAATCCAATATCACAATTATCTATGTGTCGGTATGATGATGATTTAGATGAATGGCAGAATAGGACTGGAGATGTATTTCTCCATAAGATAAAACAAAAAGTTAATCGATCATATTTTCCATCTGAAATTAACATGACTGCCGAAATTGATAGTAATTCATATATTATAACAGATGGAATAGCCCTAGGAACTGGAATGCTTTCTTTAAATAATCTTGATTTCTATACATCGGGAGCTATGATAAATATTATAATCAGAAATAATTTATCTATTAGGTTAGAATTGAATTTTAGTTATCATTTTTCTCTTAAACATTTAATTTTCTCGGATGGTTCAGTATTAATAAGAGAAAATTTAGACAATCAATGGACGGTTAATCCTGAATTTACAAGGATATATTCAAGTTATTCAATAAAATTTTATTATCCAAAAAGTTGGTATAATCTTACAGTTTATAGAAATGGAATTAATATTACTCTTGATGTAAATGTTAATAGTACCAATAATTTTATTTTCATTTCAAATAATACAATAAAAGAGGGTGCAGTCTGGATGATATCTTCTTATTCTCCCAGTATAGATTTTACTTTAAATGTACCCAAAACGGATTTCAAACCATTGCAAGATTTAAAATTCTCAGTTATTGCTCCTATTATTCAAGGTAATATAACCTATATATTATTTGATGCATTGGGATTCGAAGAATATAGAGAAACAAAAAAAGTTATTTCTCAAGAAACTTTATTTTGTTGCAATTTGTCTGCAAATCCAAATGAGGGAATATATAAAGCATACTTATTTTGGTACAATAGTACTGATGCAGGTATTAAAACTCAAGAATTTTCAGTTAATATTCCTTTTACCATACGATTTGAAGTTATCCTAAATGTTATTTTACTTGTAACCTCCATTCTGGGAGCAAGTTTTACGAGTTATGTTTTAATTAAAAGAAAAAGAAGTATTAACCGCGAATATCAACAAAAAGTATTAAATAAATACATGGATATGTTAAATCTACGTTATTTTATAATTTCGGAAAAAAATTCTGGTTTAACAGTTTTTGAACGATTTTTTACTGGTAAACTTTTAGATAGTTCATTAATATCTGGATTCTTGCAAGCTGTACGAGTTTTTGGAATAGAAATAACAGATGCTAATATAGAAACTCGAAGTCTCAAATTGGATTATCAGAATTTAAAAATTTTAATGTCAGATTATAAAAACATTAGAATGATTCTGATTATGGATGACGATCCTTCTCAAGATTTTTTAGATTCAATAAATGCTTTAACGTATGATATTGAAGAAAAATTTGGCTACTTATTAGAGGATTTCGATGGAGATATTACTCAATTCAGTAAGATAAAGAGCTTACTTAGCCTACATCTTAATATATCCTTAATCTCCCCATTAAAAGTAATAGCACATACTAAGGGAATTAGTTCAGAAGAAAAGATAATTATAAATCGAGCCTTAGAACTAATGAAAGAAAAAAAAACAGACCACTTCTTCGTATCATCTCTACATGAGAAAAAGAAAGGATTTCAATTAAGAGATGCTGAAACAATTCTCAACTTAATTCAAAAAGGAGTTTTTCAGCCAATAATATAAAATTTTAGTTTTAATTAAAAAAAACTAACCTCAGAAACAGGAGATTGAATCCTAATAATTTGTTGAGCGTTATCTTCCAAGATTGAAATGAGAGTAGTAATGTTTTGCTTTGTTTCATAAATAATCTCTTTCTCTTCACCCTTTCTCCAAGTATTGAATCCTGTTAAAATTGGAGCAGCCTCAAAAAGCCCCTCTTGAAGCCCAGAGACCTTGACGGTAACTCCTTTAAGATCTTCTTTTGAAATATTTTTTATTCTTAAGATGTATTTATCAATATCAGAATCTATTGAGATAACTTTATAGATCTTTTGAAATTTTGAAATACTATCAAATAATGATGAAGCTGCAACAGTTCCTTCTGAAAATAAATCTACTCCTGCTTTTTCCTCGGATATCTGTCCTGTCTTAATAGCAATTGGAATTTCTAACTTGATAGGTTGTCCAAATTCAGGTTTTTTTTTCCCAATAACTAACAAAGACCACTTAGTATAAGCCCCATAGCGAAAACCAAACATTTCCTTCTCAGAGGGTGACCAAAGAAAATTATGACTTGGTTCTGCGACTTCAGGGACTTTCAAAAGTAAAAAATCTTTTTCAAAATTTTGAGTTTTCACATCTCCTGCAATTGCAGGTGGAAGCTCTTCTACTTTTCGACAATTTTGACCATATGCTTCACAATAACAAACCAAGTTGGAATTTTGCAATAATCTTACTTCTAGTTGTTTAAGTTCTTCTGAAGTATAACTGATTTTAATAGTTTCTCCCGGTTTAAAAACGTCTTTAGTAAGCAAAATATTTAATCCGGAGATTGAAAAAGAAACAGGATTTGGTGTTTTTACCCCAAAACCTGCATTTCTTGCTTTTATCTCGATATCATGAGTTCTGTTAACGACTAAATCATCTTCTGGATTAATTGGATTTGGTTGTCTTAAGATAAGTTTAATATGATATTTGAGATTTCTATTTTTTATTGTTGGGACAACATTACTCTTAATAAGAAGAAATTTTTCACGTATATATTCTCCAGATTCAAAATGACCCTTTGAGAATATTTCTTCTTTTGAAACTTGGAGTTCCTTAAGGCAGGGAGGATTTGTAATTAGTCTAACACCACTCCACAAAATATCAGTGTCTTCCTCGAAATTAAATTTCGTGCTAACTTGTAACTTATCACCAATATAAACGGAACTTTCAGTCCTGTCACTAATTTCTAACTTTACCAAGTTCAAACAGATTTAATGTTTATAATTTTCTTAATTTTATTAATTAAAAGATAGACTTTTATAAAAATTTTTTATTATTATTTGTTAAGACTTATGGATTTAAGTATTTTAACTATAGTTTTAAGATTTTTCTCAATATTGTAAACGTTTTGGAGAATTTAAATTAGTTGTTCGTACGTTTGAGTCAAAATTATTAAATTGTCAAAAAGTAAATAACTTAAATTGATGTTGCAATTACTATATAAAAAGCAGCAATAATATTAAGAACATGACAAGAAGATTAAACGATAATATTAAAGCAATTCTTTTTGATCTAGATAAAACACTTCTTGAAATCAATTTAGATCAATTTATCTCACAATATTTAAGACTTTTAGCACAAAGCGTAGCCTCTTTAAATATTCCTCCAAAAAAGTTTATTTCTAAGATTCTAAAAGCTTCCAAAGCTGTTGAAAAAAATAATGGTAATATTACAAATGAAGAGGTGTACGCTAAAAACTTCTTTCCATTAGAAGGGTATTCTCGTGAGGACATTGAACCTTTCTTTAACGAATTCTATAAAAATAGTTTTCATAAATTAAGACAATATTCTCAAAGAAAACCTGAAGCAAGAGAAGTGGTACAAGCTGCGTTCGATAAGGGATATGATGTGGTAATCGCTACTATGCCAATTTTGCCAAGAACGGCTATTGAGCAACGCCTCGAATGGGCTGGAGTAGCGGACTTTCCTTATCGCTTAATTACCACAATTGAAAATAGTTATGCTACTAAATCTTTAATCCATTTAATATATTATGAACAAATTTTGGATAGAATAGGTTATAACGCTGAGAATTGTTTGATGGTTGGTGATGAAGAGAGAGATATAATAGCTGGAAGATTAGGAATGAAAACTTTCTTAATAACAGATAATAACAAAGAATTTAGCCCTGAAATGCCAGAACCTACATTTAAAGGAACCTTATCTGATTTAAAACCGCTACTTTAAAGTTTCTAATCTGTTTTTTTCCAAGTATAAGCAAGTTTACTCATATTATATATTGCTGGTGGAGGATCCTCTAATAGCAACTTACCAAGGCACTTTGCACATAAATATACTTCTCTATTCTTATCAGTAAAGAAGCACATATATAAATTTGAAGAATGAAGACATCCCTCACACCTCATGGTTCATCTTACAATCTCTCATAAAAGAATAAAAAGATTGTTATTAAATTCTCAATAATTTACATTCTTTTCTTGGTGACTTATTTATTTAAAAGAAATAAAATTAAATAGAAAGTCTATTATTTTTTAGAAAAACCAATAGATTTTAGTACCCTTCCTAAGATTATCGAAAAAAATGTTTAATTTAAGTATGGTATTAATTTTAATTAAGTGAGTTAAGCTATGAGGCAATAACACTATCTTTCTATTCATTAACCACATATTTATAATTTTTAACCTCAATTTTTTTATTCATATAGGTAGAGTTATTAATGGTACTAAATTTTAATTATGCAATTTAAAATTATAACCGATAAAGCATTAATAAAGATTCCCTTGACTCGATTAAAATGAAACGAAAATTCAAATTATTTTACTTTTCATTGATTTTTTTTCCAACAACTTCATTTTTATTATATTTTCAACTCTATTTGGTTAATGAGCTTCAATTTAGAATATTTAATATAGAATTGAGTTATGGGTTAATGATATTTATTCCGGTTTTTCTATTAAGTTGGTTTTTAAGGAAAACAAGATTTCAGTTTGATCTAATGATGGTTTTATCGGGAATATGTGCCTATGGCGCATATCTAGCTGATTTAATGACAAAATCAACACCTAACTGGGGCCCTTTAAGATCCAATATTACATTTATTATTGGATTCATTACTGTTGGATTACTTAATATAGCTACTTTATTGAATATTACCATCACTTTCACTAAGAAAAGAATTTTAAACCCAATTTATCAAGTAATTAAAAAAAAAGATGAAATAGAGAAGTCTCTTCGTCAACAAAAACGAGAATTAAGTAATTTTGCTCACATGATGGCTCATGATTTACGTAGTAATCTCACATCTATAAAGGGATATGCCGAACTCATGACAATAGAATCTGATAGAGAAGATGGCCGAATCATCCAAAAAAAAATCGAACAGATTCAAGATTTACTTGAAAGTTCAGTAAATTTAGCAGATGCAGGAAAAATTATTGATAAGGCAGAAATTGTTGATTTGAATAGTCTAGCTGCAGAGATTTCTGAAATTGTTGTCCCAAAACATATTAATGTAAAAATTGATGGGTTACCCAAAATTTTTGCCGATAAACATCGTCTATACCAAGTTTTGAAAAACCTTCTAGAAAATGCAGTAAAACATAGTAAACCAAAAGAAATAAAATTGAACTCTGATCTTTACAATACTTCCTTTTTGGTATCTATTGAAAATGATGGTAGACCCATTTCAGAGAAAGAAATTGAGGATTTTCATGATCCAAATTTTTCTATTAATTTCAATAGAAAAGGATTAGGATTAAAAATTGTAAAACGTATTATTGAAGCTCATAATTGGAAAATTACGATTAAGAATGAACCATTCACAACATTTACAATAATTATCCCTAAATATAATTAACTTTTTACCTAGTTAGCTCCTTTATCTCCTGATACCTATAACAATCTTGAACGTGATCATTTACCATACCTACAGCTTGCATAAATGCATAACAAATTGTAGGACCGACAAATTTGAATCCTCGTTTCTTCAAATCTTTACTCATCCGTTCTGATTGCTCAGTCTTTGATGGAAGTTCTGAGAGTTCTTTAAATTTATTATCAATTGTTTTATAATTTACAAATTTCCATATATATTTATCAAATGAACCGAATTCTTTTTGAACATTTAAAAAAGCTTTAGCGTTTGTAATAACAGCTTCAATCTTAAGTCTATTCCTAATAATGCCTTCATTCTCCATAAGTTTTTCAACCCTCAGTTCAGTGTACTTCGCAATTTTGTTATAATTGAAGTCATCGAATGCTTTCCTATAATTTTCACGCTTTTTTAGAATTGTACTCCAGCTTAAACCCGCTTGTGCACCTTCTAAAATTAAAAACTCAAAGAGAAGCTGATCATCATGTACTGGACTACCCCATTCAAGATCATGGTAAGAGATCATTTGTTCGTCATTTCCTGCCCATCTGCATCGATTTACCATTTTGA
>JAEOTV010000132.1 GCA_016839635.1 Promethearchaeota archaeon
ATTCTTGTTCTAATATTCTACAGTATTCATTATATGCATTGATATGTCTTTTAACCTGCTTTTCTGTATCAAAAATAGGAATTCTCTTATAAGCTAATTGTGCAGGATCATTAATAATTTCGAAAACCAAACTCATTTCTCCGAATCCTAGAATTTTTATAGGGATTTTGCCATTCTCGGGATTGATTGTATCTATAGTATCTTCAAACTTTTTTAATAATTCAATATTGATATTCATGATTGGTCAATAATATTAAAGAAATATCTATTAATTTTAAATTAACTCTTGTTTTATTTAAAATTATAAGATTTATTCATTTCATTTCTTTCTAGTCATATACCAGTATAATTAAGTTTACATCTCTGTTCCTGATAATCTATGGGATTCACCCGCTTATTCTTTTAAAATAATCCTTTCTCCAACTTAATCCAAATCTTTATAATTTTTTCTGGACTTTTTATTAAAAATCGAATTAAAATTGAATATGATTACAGTTATGAAGGAGAGAAATGATTGGGAAAATAGTCAGATGATTGGGCAAAATAAAGAACCCCCACATAATACTCTTATTCCTTTTCAAGATATTGATTCTGCCCTAACAGGAGAATTTGAATCATCACAGTATTATAAGTTATTAAATGGTAATTGGAAATTCAGTTGGGTTAAAAAACCTTCTGAACGTCCTATTAGCTTTTATAAGACTGATTATAATGATAATAATTGGGATTTAATACCCGTTCCAAGCAATTGGCAATTACAAGGTTATGGTATACCCATCTATACAGATGACAAATATCCATATAGTATTAAAAGAAAGAATATTCCAAGCATAGATCGTGAATACAATCCAGTAGGATCCTATAGGATGGAATTTACAATCCCTATGGAATGGAATGAACGAGAAATTTTTATTCATTTCGATGGTGTAAAATCGGCATTCTATTTATGGATAAATGGAAAAAAAGTGGGATATAGTCAAGGCTCCATGACCCCTGCTGAGTTTAATATTACAAATTACATACAAGAAGGAAAAAATATTCTTGCTGTAGAGGTTTATAGATGGTCCGATGGTAGTTATCTTGAAGATCAAGATATGTGGCGATTTAGTGGTATTTTCCGAGATGTTTTCTTATTTTCTACTCCTAAAATTCACATTCGAGATTTTCATATATATTGCGACCTTGATCAGAACTACACTGATGCTTTCTTAAAAGTCAGGACTAAAATTCAAAATTATTCGACAGTACAATTTGATAATTATGATCTAGAAATCTCACTCTTAGATGATGAGAATAATATAATTAGGGCAGATCCGCTAATAACAGAAACATTTAGTCTTGAAAAAAATAAAGAGATCCTCATTGAAATGGAAACAACAATAAAGAACCCTCAGAAGTGGTCAGCTGAGATACCCTACCTATATAATATCTTATTAATCTTAAAAAATCCTAATAATGAAATTATAGAAGTGGAAAAATGTAAATATGGATTTAGGAAAATAGAAATAAAGAATAGTCAAATTTATATTAATGGAATTTCTATTCTCTTCAAAGGTGTTAATCGACATGAACATGATCCTGATTATGGGCGAGCAATTCCCTATTCGAGAATGATCCAAGATATTGAAATACTTAAACAGAATAATATAAATGCAGTAAGAACTAGTCATTATCCTAACCATCCAAAATGGTATGATTTATGTGATGAATACGGAATTTATGTAATGGATGAGGCTAATGTAGAATCACATGGTTTACATAGAAAACTACCTAAAAGTGATTACAAATGGACTAATGCCGTTGTCGACAGAATGGTCAGTATGGTTGAAAGAGACAAGAATCATCCATGTATTTTTATGTGGTCTCTTGGAAATGAAGCAGGATATGGAAAAAACTTCCATAAAATGAAACAAGCTACTCTTGAAATAGATCAAACAAGGCCAATTCATTATGAGAGAGATCCGAAATTAAAAGTATCTGACGTATTCAGTTCAATGTATACAACTGTTGATCAGTTGGAAAAGTCAGGTCAAATGAAGAAGGTCAGGAGGTTTTATGTTGCAAAACACATAAAACCTAAGTATTATAAATACAAACCAAGAATTTTATGTGAATTTGCACATGCTATGGGGAATAGCCTGGGGAATTTTCAAGAGAATATGGATATTTTTGAAAGATATGATAATTGTATTGGAGGTTTTATTTGGGATTTTGTTGATCAAGGTTTAAGAAGACTTTCTAATGATGGAAAAGAATTTTGGGCGTATGGTGGTGATTTTGGAGATGAGCCAAATGATGGAAATTTTTGTTTTAATGGAATCATTTTACCTGATCGAACTCCAAATCCTTCTCTTCATGAAGTGAAAAAAGTTTACCAGAGTATTAAAGTATATCCCGTTAATTTACTCAAAGGTTTAGTAAAAATCCATAATAAATACAATTTCATAAAAAGTGATTTTTTAAAAATAAATTGGGAAATTACTGAAAATGGTATTATTATTCAAGAAGGGAATTTACCTGAGGTATCAATTTCACCCAATGAAAAAAAAGAGATACACATACCATTTAAAAAACCTGGTTTGAAGTCTAACGCTGAATATTATTTACTGATAAAATTCTCCTTAGTAGAAGATAATCCATGGGCTAAAAAAGGCTATTTAGTAGCGTGGGATCAATTCAAAATTCCATATGATGCTCCTAAATTACCAATTATTGATATTACATCAATACCAACTCTAAATTTAGAGATTAAAGACGGATTTTTTAGTATTACTGGTCAAAATTTCAATATTTTGATTAATAAGAAAAATGGCGCAATTAGTTCTTATGAATTTAATGGAAACAAACTAATATCTTCTCCTCTTATTCCAAATTTTTGGAGGGCTCCAATTGATAATGATCTTAATGTATTAAGACATATTCCTATCTATAAAAAGATTGTATATAGGTGGAAGAATGCAGCCAGAAAAAGGATATTATTAAGCGCAACTGTTGAGCAGATAAATCATTATAATGTTCGAATTTTGACCTCTTTTAAGGTCCCAAATGGTAAATCAAAACAAAATATTATTTATAATATTTTTGGTAATGGTGAAATAGTTGTTAAAAATACCTTTACTCCAAAAATAGATCTTATTAGATTTGGAATGCAGATGTCAATACCAAAAGAATTTATTAAAATGACTTGGTTTGGAAGAGGTCCTCATGAAACTATGTTTGATAGGAAGTCTGGTGCATCGATTGGAGTATATACCGGAAATATTGAAGATCTAATTCATAACTATGCGAAACCACAAGAAAATGGGAATAAAACAGATGTAAGATGGGCTGCTTTTACAAACAAGAATGGTTCTGGTTTGTTCATATCTGATATGGGTGGAACATACTTAAATGTGAGTGCTTGGCCATACTCAATGGAAGATTTAGAGAAAGCAAATCATATAAATGAATTGCCAAGACGCAACAATAATACAATAAATATCGATTATAAACAACAAGGAGTAGGAGGAGATCGGATTGGTGTTTTAGATATTCATGAGAGATATAAATTAAAAGGGAAGGTAAATTACAGTTATAGCTTTCTAATTAGAGGGTATACTAAAGATATGGGGGATTTCAATTCACTTGTTAGATATCAATTTCTATCAGATGATTTGATAGATTAGGTGTAAAACTATTTATATCTTTAAGACAATATGAAAATATTCAAATTATCAAAATAATGAGTGGGGATATCTAATGGCTCGTCCCTTATGGTTTGTAAAATTACTTAAAAAGGCGTTTCCAAACATAAAGTTTATTGCCAAATTAACAAACTTGCCCATTTTGGGTACTGTCTTCGATCAACTCCTATTTAAGGGCGATGATATTTTATATCTCCCACAAGATAAAGTCATTGAGATTAATAAACCAATGGGTGAATATGATGAATTTGTTTTACCTTCTCAAGTCCTGGAATATTTTATTAATAAAGCTAAAAATCATTGGGTTATGAATTTCTGTATATGTAGATCAAGTATGAAATGCCAAGACTATCCTACTGATTTAGGGTGTCTTTTTCTTGGAGATGCTGTACTGGATATTAATCCCAAATTAGGAAAATTAGTAACTAAAGAAGCGGCTCTGGGTCATTTAGAAAAGTGTAGAGATGCGGGATTAATACAAATGATTGGTAGAAATAGATTAGATGCTCAATGGCTTGGAGTTAAACCCGGAGAAAAACTATTAAGCATATGTAATTGTGATCCGTGCTGTTGTTTATGGAGAGTGTCTTCAATCTTAGCTCCCAAGATAGGTTTAAAAATTAAAAGAATGCCAGGAGTAAAAGTTCAGGTTACTGATAAATGTATTAGATGCGGAACATGCATTAAAGGGATTTGTTTCGTAAACGCTATAGAATTAACAGACAAAAAGGCTTTTATAAGTAATGAATGCCGAGGATGTGGTCGATGTGTTGATATATGCCCCCAGAAAGCAATAGAAATAAGATTTGAAGATACCAATTTTGTGAAAAAATCAATTGAAAAAATTGATAAGATCATAGATGTAGCTTAGGTTTGAAAATGTCAGATTTATTCTTTCCCAAAAAAATTCTTTAGTTTTAAATTATCAACTCTAGTTCTTTCTTTCAATGCCGCTACTGCTTGAATTGTTTCTCTGATTGAATGAAAGACGGGAATATTAGCGAGTTCTAGTGATTCTATTATCAATGAATATTTAGGTACGTACGGGACAAAGCACACAACCGGTTTGTTTTTATGTGATATAATATTTGCAATCCTCCGTCCAATTTGAAAGGAAATGTTCGGGGGATAAGGTAGTAATAACATTATTATACATTCAATATTTTCTAGATCAGATAAATAGCGAATTATGCTCTCGATATCTGTATCTAATACAGAACCTGTTAAATCTATAGGGTTGTTAAAGGATGCAATTTCTTTAGCCACAGGATTCATAAGTTCTTTTAAATCTCTCTTTTCTTGCTGAGAAAACCGTACAGCATTCAATCCATATTCCTTTAACATGTCCGATGCTATAACAGCATGTCCTCCAGAAACTGAAACAATTGCTACATCTCCATGAGTAATGACATTTTCCCCAAACGGATTTCTCCGTTGTGATAAAACATCAAATACTTTTAAGCTTGTTAATAATTCTCTTTCATTCGAGGGTTGAATAATAAAATGTTGTCTTAATGCGTTATAGATGATTTTAAAATCACCTGCTAAACTTGCGGTATGTGATTGAGTAGCTACTTTTCCTTCTCTCGTCTTTCCGCCAAAAAATACAATTACAGTATCTTCCGATTTTTTTGCTAATTGTAAAAATTCTTTTGCTCTACCTTCTTTAAAACCTTCTAAATAAAACGCTATATTTGAGGTTTCAGGATCTACTTGACTGAAGTATTCTAATAACATAGCTTCATCCACAACTGCTCGATTTCCAATAGAAACCGCTGTGGAAACTCCAATATTTCTTTCATTGAACTTTACAAAGAACTGATCTACGAGTACTCCCCCACTCTGGCTTATAAGCGCTACAGATCCCTTTGGTGGTCTTGTTATGCGTTCTGTTGGTAGAAAGATTGTATCTACAAGTGGTGGAGCATAAACTCCTAGGCAATTTGGTCCAAGTACCGCTAAATCGTTATCAAATGCTATTTTTATTAAACTCTCTTGTCTCTTTTTACCTTTTCCTCCAATTTCAGCGAACCCACCCCCAATTATTACAGCCGCAGGAATCTTTAAATCAGCACAATCTTGAATATAATCTAATGTATCATCAGGACCCACAGCAATCACTAGGAGATCTGGAATTTCTGGTAATTTATCTAAACGTTCATATAGTTGGATTCCTTCAATATCTCCCCCACTAGGATATATTCCATAGACTTTAACCTGCATTTCAAACTCATTTTTTAATAAAACTATTCTTCCAGGGCTTAATGGGTTCTTTTTACTGATTCCAACAACGCACATCGATTTTGGCTTAAAAAGCTTTTCTAAATCCATCTTAACCAGAATATAATGTTAGTTTGTATTAAAGTATATTAAATTAAGATTTAAATAATATTTATTTTTCTCTTAGAGTTTTTGAAATTAAATCTTTATTAGCAAAGAAAATGAAATAGTATCAATTTAACATTTCTTATAAAAACCAAAATTGAGAGAGTACGAAAAAATGAAAAATGAAGAACATTCAATTAAAGGAGCAGCCACTTATGCAACTGGACAGATTGCAGATCAAGCCGCATATCAATCTTTTACTTTTCTTGTATTTACCTTCTATTTTGCAGTGGTTCAACTCAATATAACTCTAATTACAGTAGGGTTCATAATATGGGCAGTTTGGAACAGCTTCAATGACCCTATGCTAGGTTATCTTTCAGATAGAACACATACTAAATTTGGGCGCCGGATGCCATTTATTATGATCTCGATAATTCCACTAGGGATTGTTCTGTTTCTATTATTCACACCACCTTTACCCATTGGTGTTGCAAATCAACTAGGGAATTTTGTATATTTCTTAATCATAATTATTGTATTTGAATTCTTCTATACAATGTACAGCCTTAATGCTACATCTCTATTTCCTGAAACTTTTATCTCTAGAAAAGAAAGGACCATGGCTAATAATGTTAGACAGGTATTTCTTATTTTGGGTTTAATTGTAGCATTTATTTTACCTTCAGCATTTATAGCTAATTATGCTCCAACGGCCCCAGCGGAGAAGGTTACGGCTCTAGGTGAATATCAGATTTTTGGTATTGTATTAGCTATTATTGTAATTGTTGTTGGAGGTATTTTTATAAAATTTACCCCTCGAGAAAAGGTTGAGTTCAAAGAAGATTATAAGAACGCACCAGGCTTTTTTACTTCTATAAAGCTTTGCCTAAAAAATAAATCTTTTATGTGGTATATTCCTGCGGAAATTGCTAATTGGTTTGTATATGGTATTCTTCCTACATTAGTACCGATTTACGCTAAAGTAGTTTTAGGAATGGAAGATGCTACCATGATCTCACTCTTATTAGGAGCTACATTCTTAGCATCGGCTCTTTTCATAACAATCATATGGAAACCA
>JAEOTV010000133.1 GCA_016839635.1 Promethearchaeota archaeon
ATAAGTTACTTAAGAAATTATTATATATATTTCAATAACTGAAATATAATAAACTATTCAAGAGGAATCTAAAATTGATCCAAGGAATTTTAACATTTCAGTTCAAAATCAATCAAAAAGAAACGGGCGAAATAGAACCGGAATTTGAACCCATTCAATTAATATTCCGGGAAGATGAATATGATGAAGAAAATTTTTCAGAATTATTAGTTGAAAATGACATTTTCGCGATTTTTTATCAGCATACTACAGGGCTTTTTGGAGTCAAATATAGTTATAGCAACTTTTATGAGGGAAGATTAAAAGAAACTCCTTATCAAGTAGTATCATATTTCAAACAAGTTGCTGATGGAACACAGTATTTAGCGATATCTATTTTTGAGTTGGATGATGAAATCGCGATTTTTGATGATCTAATCAAAGGAATGGGTAATCGATTAGATGTCATATTTGATAAATTAACAAGGGCGAGAAATTCAAAACAACTCTCTTTAATCGAGAACATCAATATAAGGCTAAAGAATGAAATTAAATTCACTATATTCCAAGTGGATAGATTATCGAATTTAGATAAAATTCAGAAAGCGGCTTTAATCTATAATAGTGAGGAACGTTTAAAGATATTAGAAATTTTACGTGAAGCTCCAATATCTAAAAAGGATATGAAGAATATATTAGAAAAAATGACTTCTACAATAAATGTTGATATTCTACTTCAACCATTTTTAGAACTTAATATTATTCGAAGAGATTGGATAAAAGGAGAGAAAGATAAAAAAACAGGAGAAATCACACATCAAGGAGAATATTTATTCCTTGTTAAGGATATTATGATTGCGCGTATTCCAAACGAAAATCTATTGAACCACTTTAAAGAAACAAAAAATGAATTATTACCGATATATAAGCAAAGTGTTGTCGATTTCTTTGCAAAATATGATCCTTATAGTGAAACTATTGAAGAAACGAGAAAGTTAGCATCAATCCTTTTAAATCCTGATGTATATGATTTTTTTGTATTAATGAGGCATAATCATTATCCATTAGATAAAATACCAAAAATATTTTCTGAATTTGCTGTAACAGAGATCCTATTAGATGATTTGAAGAAACTAAATATTATCACAGAGGTTATAGATGACAACGATAGAAAATGGATATGTCTGTTAACTGATATAAAACCATTGATAGTATTTCCGGAATACTTACTTCCCAAAATTAGAGCTGCCTATAAGAACCAAGAAACAGATGGAGCCATTACTTATGAAATAGCGAAGAAAGCTCTTAGCTTGTTAGAAATAACATATCCTGAAAAGGTAACATTTTAATGTTTAAAAATCAAAAAGAGATGATTAGAAAAAATGTATCTGTTTAAAGATAAAGATATAGTTGAGGTTCCAATTACATGTAAAATATGTTTAAAAGAGATTAAATTTCCAATTTCTGCTGATGAATATAAAGAAATCAAAAAATTTCCAATTAGAAAGGAAAATGTTCATGGAGACCCACCTCATAAATTAATTGCTTTTTTAAATCAATATTTAGAGGTTGAAAATTTTGAAATAAAGGATGTAATAGAAAAAACCGAAGATGTTTCTTATTCAAAAGAGTTAACAAAACAAGTATTAAGTGAAATTGATTTATCAGATGAAGAAATCGATCTCTATTTTCGAACTACAGGTCGAGAGGCAGTATCTATTGGTGAAATGTCGATTTTAATTAGCAAATCAAAAGAAGATTGTAAAAAAATCGCTGAAAAATTTGTTGAAAAGGGTTTATTTAAAGAAATTGTTGGAGCAACACCTCATTATCAAGCCTTACCTCCTTATGCTGCTTTAATTGCACAACTACAGAAATTTTATAAATATATTTCAGATATTAAATCAAAAATACCAAGACAATTAGATGTATCTTTTACTAAACTCGAATCAGAAGCAGAAGGAATGGAAAGATTAAAAGATTCGACTGAAGTAATGACTGGATTAAAAGAAAAAATGCTTTCTCAAATCCAAGCTCAAAAGAAAGAATTTAATGATACAATCTCAGCAATGGATCAGATCAGGACAATTTCAGAAGATATATCTAACCTTGGAGACATTTCGAAAAGTCTGACTGACGATCAACTGGGTTCTTTATCAAAACAATTTGAAAATCTTAATGTGAAAACATCTCAAATAATTAAAAATCAAGTTGATGATCTGAGAAATCAGTTTGGTGATATTAAAGACACAATTACAGATAATTTACAGAAACTACGTTTAGGAGTGATTCAGCAAGCGGTAGGAGATGTTATTGATAAAGTTATTGCTACTCGTTTAAAAGACATTTCTGATAATTTAAATGTCCAATTAAGTGTAAGTCAAACTGTTTTTGCTGATGAATTGAAAAAGGCAACTCAGGGCCTAAATACAGAAGTCATATCAAAATTAAAAGATTCACTTCAAGATGCTGTTAAAAATATTGATTCAATTGCTTCAAAATCGGGTGAAGATAAAGATAGAATATTTACGGGACTCTCAGAAAACTTTAATAAAGCCGTACAATTAGCAGAACAAAGAATTGACGGCCTCTCTGGAGGTATTTTTGAATCATTTGGAAATATAAAAGATATATTCGGAAAAGGAATTGTGGATACGTTAGATAACACATTATCAGACATTATGAAACGATTAGAAGTTAGTGAAATTACTACTAGAGAATTCTGGGAACAAGCAAAGGGTAGACGAGGCATTACGATGAAAGATATCTGGTTTATTCGCTCTCCAGAAGCAGCTAGAGCTCATATTAATGAAGAGATTTCGAAAGCTAAAATGAGAGTTTTGATCGTTGCCCCTAATCTTTCTGATATTGATATTGAGGTAATTAAAGCCCGACCTTCCCGTATAAACTTCAGAATTGCTACGTATATTGATCCGACAATACCTGAACATGAAGCAATTATGAAAGAAATGGATAATATGGATAACGTAGATTATAGAAATAGGGCATTACAGAACCTTTGGGGGACAAATAAGGATTACGAAGAAGTAATCTTATGTGTTCTTTCTAAAACAGAATTTAGAGGAGAATATGTTACTGAAATCGCAGGTATTGGTAGTATTATTGAAGAACATATCAAAATATTTGTTCCAATACTAGAAGATGCTTGGGTGGGAGCAAGAAAGGAGATCATGCGTACAATTAAAAAACCTGTGCTAGAACAACCTTTACGAGAAGAACCATTGAAAGAAGAACCTTTTGTATCTACTCCCGCGATAATTATCCCTCCGGAAGAGAAACTTCCTGAAATAGAAAAAACTACGGTAGCTCCAAGACATTCTGGTTTATCAAACCAATTTGATGAAATTATTAATACTCTTGATACGATGACTGGAACCGAAATATCATTAGCATTAGAACGATTTCAAAATGAATATGTGAAGATTGAAGGTTATAGTAGTGTTCTAAAAAATGTTCATAATACAAGCACAGAATTAAAAAGTAATCCAGAAAAACTGAGCCGTCCAGAAAAAGATGAGTTAAAACTCTCTATGAAAATTTGGAGGCAAAAGCTCAATCTTTAATACCTTATTTTTTTGATAATTTTTAGAAACAGTAAAATTAACTGATTTTTCATAATAAAATACTTCTTATTTTTGTTTTAATTACTTCTCCTATGGAAAAAGAGGTTATTACTCTTAAATCGGGGAAAGTTAATGAATATCTTCATCACATAGACGCCAAAGCTTATTCCACAACAAGAATGCTTTCTGTTTTCCTTGGAGAATTCGATGACGCCTCAATTTTGTTAGATTGTGGGTCCTCTTTAGATGTAAAAAAATTACTAAGATATTTTAAAAAGAATAAAATCTCCTTAGCATCATTTAAATACCTAATAACCTCTCATCATCATTTTGATCATAATGGTGGCATGTGGAAATTATATAAGGAATTAAAAAAATACAACCCAAATATTAAAATTCTTACAAATAAGTTAACAAAAACCCTATTAAATGATTATGAACACCATTTAAATCGAGGGAGGAGTACATACGGTAATTTAGTAGGTGATATGAAGCCTATAGAAGAATACGCATTTAAAATAATTGAACCAAGTGTTAATTTTAATCATAATCCTGATAAGTTGGATGTGATTGAAAAATTTAAAGTTAATGGAACAGAAATAAAACTAGCAATTTTAAAAACGCCTGGACACACACCAGATCATCAAACTCCTCTATTTATCAAACAAAATTCGATTGATTTTATTTTTTTAGGAGAGGCAGCTGGTACAATATATCATAATACAAAATTATTAACAATGCCTACATCCATGCCAATTTATTATAATCATGAAGATTATATGAAAACTTTGCAGAATCTGAGACAATTAAGACCTCTAATGGCGGGTTATGGGCATTTTGGGATAGTAAACGGCAAGAATAACGTTCAAAACATTCTCTCTGAACATGAAACTTTTATGGAAAAATTCAAAACGTTAGTTATAAAATATTATTCTGAGAGTCCAAGAACAAAATATGTTCTTGATAAGGTCTTACCAGAATTATTACCCAGAACCGACTTTTCTATTGATGATAATCCTCTTTTTATCAATATAGTATTAGCGATTGTTTATGGTATGATGATATCTCTAGGACTTCGCTCAATCCCTAAAGATGAACTGCGATATTTAAAATGAAGTTCTATGAGTTTCCTTTTATAAACATCCAAATAATAGAAATTATTAGATTTTTACTTTTAGGAAATTTTCGTATTTATACAAAAAAAAGTAAAGATACTCTATTTTTCTTCTAATTTTACCCTCATTAATAGAAAGACTGCTAGACTTAGTAAGAATTCAACAAAATAGACGACCGCAAATGAAATAAAAGGACCCCATAACCAGAGTTCAATCCAGTAGAAAATTGCAAAAATCCAATAGAAAAAATTAAAAAGGACTGCAGTGATTAGAGTGACTGGCAATGAAATTGCTACTAATATACGGCTTATAAGATATCTTTTTTCTAGTTCTATTTCTTTTACATTTAATAGTATTATTGTTGTTACTGGAACGATTAGTAAAGAGAATATTTGAGCTACTCCAGAACTAAAATAATTAATAAAAATCAAACGCTCGATTACTGTTGTAATCAAACTATCCATAGAAAAAAGCATACTAAACATAGTGGCAGAAAAAAATATATAAATACCAATAATAAGAATTAATAATAACCTAATTTTAGTTTTATGTTTTCGCGTATCTCCCATTAAAATTCACCTAATAAATTTGTAAATTTTTTTATGGTTAAAAATCAAGAAGCAGCATTTAAATATTTAACTAATTGATAAATAAAAATTGAATATTCTTAAATCTCAAATATTGAATGGGTTTTCTGTTCTTTATTGCTCCATGAAATATTTAGAATGAATCTAAAATTCCTTCCAAAAACTTCTAATTTATTGATATCATAAGATTTTATAATGGATAGAAATTTAGATACATTTGATGCCTGTATTATCGGTGGAAGTATTGCTGGCAATTATTTATGTTATTTATTATCAAAAACAAATTTGAAAATATTAGTTATTGAAGAGCATAAAGAAATTGGGTTACCTTTCCAATGTGCTGGTATTCTTTCTCAAAAATTAACCAAATTAATCTATTTACCTAAAGAACTCATTTTGAATCGTGTAAACACCGCAAAAATTATTTCACCCTCAGGAGAATATATTAAGTTATCTGGAGCTGAAAGACCATATATAATAAACAGAATAGCTTTAGACCAGCTATTTTATGAAAAAGTAAAAGCCCTTAATAATATTAGTTACTATCTTGAAGAAAAATTCAAATCCTTCAAATACATAAAAGAGGATGGAGAAAAACTATTGCTAATTGAGACATCTAAAAGAAAAATTAAATCTAAGATATTAATTGGATGCGATGGTCCCTTAAGTACAGTTGGAAAAATATTGGGAGTCAGAAATAAAATTATTTATGCTTCTCAAATAAGAATTAAGAATAGATTTGATCAAAATGAAGCTGTAATGTATTTTGACCCAAAATGGAAGGAATTATTCGGGTGGATTGTCCCTGAAGGAAATAACATATTCAGAATTGGTTTAGCTTCTTCAAAGCATGTTAATTCTAATTTTAAAATTTTCATGAAATTACTTAGAGTTAATGACAGTCAAATAATTGATAAACAAGGAGGTTTAATTCCTTATGGAGTAATGAATAAAATTGCTTTTAATAATGTTTTATTATTGGGGGACTCTGCTTGTCAAGTAAAAGCCACTACCGGAGGGGGTATTATTTTATTATTAATAAGTGCAAGATATGCAGCAAGTTGTATAATTAACTGCTTTGAAAATAATAAATTTTCAAAAAAATTTATCAAGAATAATTATGGAAAGCCTTGTGCTTCTATTGTTGGAAAACAGCTAAAAATACACTACCTAATTAGAAGTTTTTTAGAGAATCTAACTAATGAGGACTTTAAAAATCTATTTAAAATCATTAAAACAACTAAAATCGGACATTTAATTTCGTTTCATGGTGATATGGATTTTCCAAGAGCCCTTGTTATTAAATTATTAAAGAATCCACTTGTTTTCACTTTCTTATTGAAGTATTTACTAAAAAATCCAAAGATTATCATAAGATTCCTAAAAATCTTAAATATCTGAATTTAAATATCCCCATTTGCCCAATTTTAATAATTATGGAGGAATCATTGAGAAAAAGGCTATTTGGTTAAATAAAAAGTACCAAATTATCATAAACGACGCTAGTATAATCGTGGAAATCAATCCAAAACCTTTTACACCCCTAGGAATACCAAGACCCTCAGTATTATTCCTCTGAATGAAAGCTCTTATCATTGCTACAACATATATTAAAAAGATTATTAGAGCTACAATCCATAAAAATAACATGAATAATGATAAAGTGTATACTGGAAAGCTGTTTAACCACACCCAAAACCTTATTATTAAGTATGTGGGAATTACTAAATATATCGCTGCGGTAACCAAGAAAACTATTCCCCATGCTATCCCTTTGAGTGCCATTTTTTCCAATCTAAATTAATTTTTTAAGGGTAATAGTGTAAATATTTTTATTATTTATATTTATAATAATTTAAAAGATTTGCTGGAGGGGTTTTTTCATTATAAAAGTTTTGAGATAAAGCTCGTTTTATTAAAATATAACTTCAAATTATTGTCTTTATTAGCCAGCGCATTGCTTCCATGACTTTATCATCTTCTTTTAGAATATTTATTGGATAATATTTCACTTTAACCCCAATTTCCTCTAATTCTTGAATTTCAAAAGTTTCATAGATAAATTTAGGATCTAATTCCTGTTTATCAAAAAACTTATTCCCTATAATTAGTAGTGGGGCTAATTCAGTTTCCATTTCTAAACGCGTATTATCAACAATTTTAAAAACTTCTTTTGTTTGAATAACTGAATTTTTATCTGATAGATTAAAAAGAAGAATAAAGCCTTGAGAGAAATTCACGCAATTCTGTAAATTTTCAAATTCTTTACACTCAAAAGCGCTCATATTTTCATCATATTTCAAAATTTCAAGATTTTCAATAACAACTTCAAAAATTCTGCTTGGTAAATCATTTCTTTTAATATTTAAAAATTGGATCAACTCGATATTCTTTAGAAGTGTTGTCTTTCCAACCTTAGGAGCACCAATGATAAAAATCTTTTTGATGAGGCGTTTATCCTTTATAGGTGTTTCTAACATATATTTTGGAGATAACTTCGCAAAATACTTGTTGAATATCATTAAGAAATTATTTCTTAATTCTTCATTTGCAAGATCTAATACATAATCATCTGATTTTGAACTTTTTTTTGAGTGTAGAACTGTTAAAATTTCATCTAATTTTTGTATTTCAGCTGCAAATTCTTGTAAAACAGGTGCTTTTGAATCTAAATATTTGAATACATCTACTATTTCATCTTTAAAGATCGCAGTTTTAATCATATAAGTAATCATCAATAACTCTTTACCACCACGAGCTAAATCAGAATCCATATAAAAGATATGATTAACCGTTTGAAATTTTCTATAAGCAAAAATGAATGTGCCTTCCTCATCGTTGAATTCAAGAATTCGATTTACATCTGGAGCGTCAGATGATTGAGAAAGACTTTCACTTGAATATAAAGTGTTTGGTCCGATGACTTGGTCAAAATAAGTTATGGTTAGAATTTGGTTTGAACTTTGTGTCATCATTGAAAAAATAAGACTTATTCGAATTTAAAATTTATAATTTTCGCTAAGAGGAACTTCATATTATCAGTCTAAAAAATAGAAAAAAAATGAGTTTATAAATCTTATTAATGTAGAAAGCCAAGAATAAAGCTTAATCCACTTTGATATGGTGAAATAGTGCATATCATTAATGTAAAGAATAGTGTGTTAACAAGAGCTCCCGCAATGATGTTTCCAGTTTTTTGATATATAAGTGTAGAAAGAAATCCATTCATTAAGAAAAGTGGTATTGCAAAAGGTACAAAATTGCCAAAGTAGAAAAAACTTCTCGTAATTAATCCAAGAATAAACAGATATGTAAACCAGTAAAGAAAGAATAATCCAAAAATCATAAAAGAGACTTTTATTAATGATTTTAAATCTGTATCAAATTTGTTTTGAAGTACTCCATGGAAGAATAAGCCATATATCAGAAACATAATAAAATTTATCACAATAAATAATAGTACCCAAGGAATTTTAACTAATGAAGGAAGCATTCCGAGATAATTTAATCCACCTGATAGATATATTATAATCGTTAAAATTATTGCTAGAATCCCTCCCAGTAAGAACTGTCGAAAATTGTCGCTTCTAGAACCTTTAAACGGCTTTTTTATTATCTCTAATAAACTTATATTTTTCTTCTTCCCTATTCTCCAAAGTAAAATTAGTATCCCAAAAGCTTGGCCGAATAATAATGCCGAAACAAACCCTGCGACTGCTAAAAATAATACTAATAAAATAGGAATAAAAACAATTATTCCTGGTATACCAAGTAACAAAGATGCCCCTAATGTCTTGCTCCCTATACTAATGATACTATCATCTTCAGTTTCTAGTTTAAAAACCTCTTCCTCTTTTGGTTTTAGAATTAGTTTTGAAAGTGGATCAACAATTAAAACGAAAAATCCAAATCCTCCAAAGAGTTGTAGAGAAAGAATAAATAATCTCGTATTTGTAACAAAATTCTCATCTACAGGTCTCACATCAGGAAACGTACTCGCGATAAAATCACGTGCAGACCTTATGAAATCTGGGTCCCAATTACCTAATACATGATTAGTAAGATCATCTAAATATATCATAGAAGCATTTCCATCTGGAAAACTTCCATATAACTTATTAACATCGAGATCTCCAGCGGGAATTCCTGTGTAGTCTGATAATCCCACTTTTAAATCTTCAGGTGTTATCAATTCATCATATCGTCCTAGAATCATTAATATGTTTAATGGGGATGTAGAATTTCCTTTTCTAAGATTTGTTGGTAGCCACGTTCCAGCACCTATAAAACATTTGAAATCAGTTGATTCATTTACCAATTGTATACCTACTCCACCCATAGAATAACCAAGATATCCAAGGTTCGTAGTATCAATATCTGGTCTAGATTGCAAATAAGATACAATTGCTTGGATATCGTAGATTAATGATCCTGATCTATGATCTCCCGTGCTCTGCCCATGCCCCCTAAAGTCAAAGGGAACCGCAACAAATCCAGCAGCAGCAAATTCTAGAGCATAATCTTTTAACATCTCTTTATTTGACATGACCCCATGCCCTAAAATAATGGCTTTCTTGTTCATTCCGCCACCCTCAGGCTCAAATACATTAAAGGCAATTGTAACTCCATCAGCAGTCTGAACATTTTGATTATAAGTTGTTTTTACACCAATAGGTGTGATGAAGATTAAAACAGTTCCCAAAACGAATATTATTGAGAATATGCATAGTAAAATTATTCTCTTTCTTGTTAATTCAATTCTGTTCATAATTGTCAATTTTATATTGTTTATTGGAATTTTATTAGAAATTAATTTACTTTAGAGATTTATTAATATTTATTTTTTTTTGAGTGGGAATAATTTCTTTCAAATCGTAAAATCTGGTTGTTTTTTCTATTATTTTAAATATTAAAATAAAAAATATTATGATTTACTATATATTAGCTGGATTATGTAAAAAAGCTTCAATTAAACGGATCGTTTGATTTATATCTTCAAGCATTAATAGGGACGTTGGTGAATGAATATATCTACATGGAACAGACACAACAGTACAAGGTACTCCAGTACGACTATATTGAATCTTTCCCGCATCAGTTCCTCCATACCTAGGTTTTTTAAATTGATACTGGATATCTTTTAGCTCAGCATTTTTAATCAATCTTTTATTTACCTTCGGATTTGAGATTACTGATACATCAGCTACAGTAATTGCTGGTCCTTTTCCGATAGTTACTGGATTTTCAGAATCCTTTATTCCGGGTACATCTGCAGCAGTAGTATTTTCTAATGCTATCGCAATTGTAGGTTTTAATTTATAAGCTCCTGTTATCGCGCCATACCCTCCAACTTCTTCTTGTACGGCAAAATTAAAAAGTACTGTATCAGAATGCTCTTTCTCTTTTAAAAGCATCATTGTATGAAGTAAAACATTACATCCAGTACGATCATCAAAAGCTTTGCCACGAATCATTCCATTTGGGAATTCTACAAAAGGACTAAACAACGTACCTATTGTTCCAATATCAATTTGATTATTCTTAACTTCTTCTTCAGAGTTCATCCCAATGTCTATATACATATTGGAAATATCAACAACTTTCTTTCTTTCCTCAACTGTCGTAAGGTGAGGTGGTTTTGATCCAATAATACCATGAAATGTTTGACCATCCCCTGATTTCAAGATCACAGATTGCCCCAAAAGAATTCTATTATCCCATCCACCAATTGATACGAATCGTAAGAAACCCTTTTTGTCAATATGAGAAATCATAAATCCAATTTCATCGATATGTGCATCTAATAAAATCCTATTTTTTCCAGCTGCTCCTTCTTTTACTGCTAAAACATTTCCAAGGGGGTCTATCCATGCCTTATCAGCTAAATTTTTCCTTTCAATTTCTTCAAGAATGAAATTACTAACCTCTTCTTCATGACCAGATACTCCGAGTAATGATGATAACTTTTGTTGTAATTCTTTAATACTTTCGATAT
>JAEOTV010000134.1 GCA_016839635.1 Promethearchaeota archaeon
CACGTCGGGGTTCATGATGCATCATACTAGCAGCCAATATCAATACATCCCATTCAGAATTATGACTAGGACAAATAAGTGCAGCTCCCTCTGCAGGAATATATTTATCAAAATCAATTACTTTATATGGCATCATGAGATCGGACCAACCACAAACTAAGTCTCCTGAGAAAGCTTGTACTGTGTGTTGAAATTGCTTCCTTACTCCAAACTCCTCTAAACTTTTTAAAAAGGCATACCATGAATCATCTATGAGTTGGATAACCCCTTTCGCTTGATCTTTCAAATATCTCATGAAATCAAATTTGGATTTTTGCTCAACCTCTTCAGGGGAACCTATCGAAAGTTCCTCATTCTCTTCTCTGTCGTAAAGACCTTCCCGTAATTCCCATATTATATTCCGTAATTCATCGGTTAATCTACGAATATCTTCATATGATACGGTATTGATGTCATAATCATGATAATAAATTGGATCGGCAACACGAACTTTTACTTGAGTTGGTTTCATTACTAGGTTACCTTTAGGTAATGCATTTCTCGAACCAATCACGGCCATAGGGACTATTGGAACATCCATCTCAATAGCAAGCCGTACGGCTCCTGTTTTAAATTCTCCTAATTCTCCCTCCCTAGAGCGAGTTCCCTCTGGGAATATTCCTACCCACTCACCCCCTCTGATAATTTCTTTTGCTTTATCCCATCCTCGTTCTGGATGTTCTCGGTCCACTTTAAAAGCTCCTAGATTATTGAAAAGGGTCTTTACAATAGGTGTTTTAAAATTGTCTAATTTGCTCATATAGCGAATTCTTCTATGACATGCAGCACCATAAAAGAATGGGTCAATATGCGATTCATGATTGCCAACTAGAATGCCTGGACCATATTCTGGAAACATGTTTCCTTTTGGATATTCTGCTTTAAAATTCCAGAACGTTCTGGCAGCCCATTTAATATAAATATATGCTGCCCACCATTGGAGTCTTCCTTCAATTGGTTTTAAGTCCAATCTTTTGATGATATACCGATATAAATCATTCAAAGGGTCGATTGGATTATATTTCAGAAGTTTATAAGTCCAATCTTGATGTCGTTTTTCATATTTTAGTTCTTCTTGCATTTTTTCTTCAGTAGATTTACTACGTTCCATTTCTTCTGCAATTTGGTAACCTTTTTTTTCCATTTGCATAATCCTTACCATTTTTTATTAAAAAAATACTAAAAACTTAATAAAAAGCTAGTTTTTCAGCTGAATTAATTTTACTTAAAGACTTGTTTATTTAAAAAATTAATGGTTAGAGTAATACGCGAAAAAGTATGATTATTTTAGGGTTTCAAATTAAGAGATTATTAGGAATTAAATCAAATATAATTAAAAACCACCAAAAATAGTCACTTGAGATTAATTTTAAATAAACGATTAAGATAGAGCATTATTTTTCTATTATCTTTAATAGGTCATCTAATGATTCAATTAAAAGGTCAGGTTTATATTCTGTTAAAATTTCAGTTTTACTAACTCCGCTTGCGACACCAATAGTCCAGAAACCAGCTTCTCGACCAGCAGTAATGTCTGAAGGCATATCACCTATCATTAAAAATTCATCTCTACGGCGTTTTTCATAGTTTTCTAAAGCTGGTTGAAGTGCCATTGGATCTGGTTTTTGAACAGGTATTTTATCACTTCCATAAACACCTTTAAACACTTTCTCAAATCCTTCTTTTTCCAAATGTTCTATTATGGTTTCTGTTTTATTATGGGAAATGATAAAGAGATCAGCGAATTTACTTATTTTTTTCAATAGTATTTTCACTGCTGGGAAAAATTGGGCATCTTTTGCATATTCAAGATATTTAGCAAAAATTTTAACAGCAATTTGTAGCTTGTTAAAATAAGTTAATCCTTGGAGTGCTGTTATATGGTTAAAGATTTCATAAGATTCTAATAAAACCTTAGGTAGGGGGTATCCTTGAATAGTTTCTAATAAAGCTCCAATTTCCTGTATTGTTGCTTCCATATCAATATCCAACTTTTTTTCTCCTAAGACTTCTTCAATTGATTTTTCAATAATTTCTCTTATATCAAGTAAAGTTCCATCAAAGTCAAATATTATTCCACGAAGTGAACCTGTTTGAAGTAATTCAATTAATTGCTTATCTCTACTCATATAGTTTAGAATACTGCAAGAGTTAAAAATTTTTCGTATAAAAGATTCAAGAAAGTAATTGTTTTAAAGCACCATATGCTTGGTAAATTTCACAAATAAGCAGTGAATAGATTATTATTTTTTGCCCAGCAACGTAGATAAATAATACTGTCGAAGTAATATTATTTGGGACTAAAAATAAGGCAAGATAATATATTATTAAAATAACTGATGTAATTGCTAATGCGATTGCATAAGATTTTGGATAATCTTCATTTTGAAATAATGCAATTGTAAACAAACTTATAGATATAAAAATGGAACCAAAACCAAGAAATACAAACAAATTGTGCCAAAAACCTAGGACGTCAGAGGGTGTGAAAGCAATACCAATAAAGAAAATTCCTGTAAAAACTCCAAAAAAGGATCCCAAGATACTTAGTATTTTCATTTTTTTATAGCTTTTAAAAAAACCTTGGAATGCAATATAAAAAGGAATTTGAGATAATCCCCATAAACACAATGTAATGGTAAATAAAATGTAGCATATCATATTTGGATTACCAGAATGAGCAATAATCCGTCCCAAATCGCTAAAATAGTTATACCAGAATAAATACCCTTGAGTCAAAGGATCAGTATAAGTTCCTCCCTCATAATAAAACATAGCAATGATTGTTAGGATAATGAACTGTATACAACCAAAAATGTTTAAAAGATAAGCCCAATATTTCAATTTTTTATGATTCATTGAATATTTTCACATAATCCAGCTTGAAATATAAATTATCATAGAATAAATAAGTTAAAAACTTAGAAATAATTTAGATTTGTAATTAAGAGACAGATTGTTATTATGGGACAATATAATATAAAGATGATTTTATGAGCGAATTTCTAATATTTAATCTTTTGATGATAACATTTGGTTTATCATCAATAATAGTCTTTATACTTTTACTTCGGATACCTGCTGGATATGGGCAACACGTTAGTAAAAAATGGGGACCAAGTGTCGATAGTAAACTTGGTTGGTTTTTGATGGAAATTCCTACTGTAGTTGTTTATGTTATTTATTATTTAATTGGAGATCGAAAATTTGATTTAATTCCTCTTATATTTATGGGTATATGGATGTTACATTACATTCAGCGTACATTTATCTTCCCACTGTTGATTCGTGGTAAACTACCAATGCCAATTACAATTATATTGATGGGGTTTGTATTTAATGGAATTAATTCATATCTACAAGCAAAGTGGATTTACACATTTTCTCCTTTATATCCTATAAATTGGTTATTAAACCCGTTTTTTATAACTGGAGTTTTGATTTTCTTAGTAGGATTTGTAATTAATCTCCATTCCGATTATATAATTCGTAATTTAAGAAAACCTGGAGAAACTGAATATAAAATCCCATATGGGGGGATGTTTAGATACGTGAGTTGCCCTAGTTATTTTGGAGAGATAACTGAATGGACAGGATGGGCAATTATGACATGGTCATTACCAGGATTAGTATTTGCTATATGGACTTTCGCGAATTTAGCTCCTAGAGCCCGCACTAACCATCTATGGTACATTAATACGTTTCCAGATTATCCCAAAAGTCGAAGAGCGTTGATTCCTTATATTTTCTAATAGAGAATTCTGAATATATTAATATAATTTAGAATGGGATTTAATATATATTCGATTATTAGTATCAATCAATTTCAAGCTGCCCCAAGAATCAAATAAAGTCTCAGTCTTCCCTAAAATTAAAATCCCATTTTCATTTAACCGATCTTCTAATATTTTTAGAAATTTATGTCTATTTTCTCTGTTAAAATAAATCAATAGATATCTACAGAATATAATGTCATATTTATAAGGCATCTTGTGGCCTTTAGTCACATCCTCTATAACAAACTCAATTTTATTCTTTATCCTTTCTTTTATTATATTATGATGTCCGAAATGAGTTTTTTGTTTAATAAAATATTTATTTTCATAGTAATCTGAAATTTCCTTCATTGAACCATCCGTATAAATACCAATATTTGCCTTTTCAATTGCTTCAGGAGCGATATCAGAGGCAACTATTCTATATTCTGGGAAGCGTGGAACTTGGGTTTCAAGATTATCAAGAATCATACCAATAGAATAGGGTTCTTCTCCTGTAGCACAAGGACATGACCAAATATTGATACTATTATTTTGGCTTTTTGCTCTTTTCATTTTTCTATAATATGAGAGTTGATTGAGGAAAATAAATATATCTACATAATATCTGGCAGGTTTTTCAGTTAAATATCTAGTATTATGTAAATTTTTAACTGCATTCGATTTTGTACGAAATTTAGCCAATTTAGTAGGATCTGGCCTTATATTACTTTTTATATCCTTTCTGTTTATGTTTAGACCTTGAATAAATAAATCTTGGAGTGTCTCGAAAACATCATAGTCACGAAAAAAGAAAGTGTAATTTACAGTAAATCCTTCGGTAAATTTTTTAATTTCATCACTGTTTGAGGATATATATTCGTAATATTGATTGAGAGTTTTACAAGGGGTTCTAATCATTCGTGATTTTATGCGTTTTTCAATAAATTTCTTATTATAATATTCGAAATTTAAACCTGTTTTTTTGCTTAATAATTGAATTAAAGCATTATAAGATTTTTCATCAATAGGGATTTTCTCAATAGGATTCTCTTTATTGAGTTCTGAATCAAAGCTCATGTAATTATCTATTTTTTTTCTGCAAATATCAAATTGTATATCTCAAAATTTACATTTCCATAATAGACTTCTTGAATTTATATGTTTTTAAATAGAAATAGTCTGAAAAATAAGGAAAACAATAGTAAATCCTATGGGTTTAAATTTTCATATTTCTCTAATAATTTTCGAATTTTTTTCAATTCCGTTAGACTTAATTTATCTTCTCCTAAATCCATGCTATTTTTTGAATTTTTGGTCATAGATTTCGTATTAATTGCTTTTATTTTATCCCAAATTGCTGTTCGAATAAATTCAGATTGTGTTTGATGAGAGAGCTGCGAAAATCTTTTAATATCTTCTAATTCTTTACTATTTACTAAGAACTTTACTTGATAGATTTTCCTTAAAGTGCTTTGGATAATATTAGGAACTTGCTTTATAATATTTTCTAGATTATTCATCGAAGTCTCTATGTAACCTAAAAATCCTTCTTGTCTAACTAATTTATAATATTTTTCCCTATCAATTTTGTTTGGATCTTTAACTAAATCAAGTTTATTGCCAATTAAGAGTACAGGACACTTATTTACTTTAGCTTCATCCCACACTTTATTGAGATATTTCTGATAGTTATCAATGGTTTCTGGTTTGGACAAATCGAAGATATAAAAAATAGCTGAGGCGCCCTTATAATACATAGTATGCATGGAACCAAATTTTTCTTCATTAAAAAAGTCCCAAAACTGAAGTTTATAATCATGTCCATCAATATCTACATGTTTAATATAAAATTCTACCCCTACGATAGGTGAAACATCTTTTTCAAAAATTTTTTCAGAATAATGTTTAATTAGAGTGGTTTTGCCTACACCCTCATCTCCAAGGACTAATATTTTAAACGCATCCTTGAATTTTTCATCTCCCATACTTTTTACCCTCCTATTTTTTTAATTTTTATTATTATACTATGTACTGACTATGTACATATTTTTAAAAAAGAAATAATCATTTATAAATCTATGTACTTAATAAGTACCTATGATCTAAAATCACAAAAAGATTTCCATCTGTTAAATTAGACTTTTCATTACTTTCTCGAGTAAATATGAAGAATAAAGTTATAAAACAATGAAATTATATAGCGGTATGCTCAGTTCTTTTAATAATTTCATTTTGCAATATTAACCCTAAATCTACAAAATAGTCACTATACCCTGCTACTCGTACAATCAAGTTTCGATATTTTTCAGGATTTTTTTGTGCTGCTCGAAGAATATCTGCTGAAACTACATTAAATTGAATGTGATGACCATTCATTTCAAAATATGCTCTAATCAAATGTCCTAGTTTATTAATTCTATTATCATCTGAAAGAAAATGGGGAGTAAACTTTTGGTTTAATAATGTTCCACCAGTTCGTAGATGATCTATTTTTCCAGCTGATTTAATAACTGCAGTTGGACCTTTAATATCCATTCCCTGAACGGGAGATATACCTTCTGATAACGGTGTATATGCGTTACGCCCATCTGGAGTAGCACCTGTTACTTGACCAAAATAAACATGTACAGTTGTAGGAAGCAGATTAATGCGATATACACCGCCTTTAGTATTAGGGCGGTTATCGATTGCATCATAAACGATTTCAAAAACTTGAGTAGTTATTGAATCCGCATCATCATCATCATTTCCATATTTAGGTGTTTTATAAAGCAGCTTCTGATGAATAGCCTCATATCCTCTAAAATTATTCTCCAAGATATTTAATAATTTTTCCATAGTTATGATTTTTTCATCAAATACATTATACTTAATAGAAATCAGACAATCTGTAATGCTTCCCATTCCTACAATTTGTATATAAGACGTATTATATTTCGCACCACCATCATTATAATCCTTCCCATTCTTTATACAATCATCAATCAATATCGATAAGAATGGTGCTGGATTTTCTGCCCAAATGCGCTCAATAATTTGATTTCCTTTTATTTTAATGTCTACAAAATGCTTAACTTGTATAGTATATGCTTTAAAGAAATCATGGAATGTATTAAAAGTCGTAGGATCACCAGTTTTTAATCCGATCTGTTTTTTGGTTAGGGGATCAAAACCATTATGAAGAGTTATTTCAAGAATTTTCACTAAATTAAAATATCCTGTTAAGATATAAGCCTCTTTTCCAAAGGCTCCAGATTCAACACAACCACTTGCTCCCCCATTTCGAGCATCTATTATGGATTTTCCCTGTCGTGTTAATTCTTGGATGATAGCATCTGTGTTAAATATTGAAGGTTGCCCAAAACCTGTTTTCACAATTTCAAGAGCTCTTTGTAAAAACTTATCTGGGGTCTTTTTGCTAATTTGAACATTACTACTTGGTTGTAATATCCGCATTTCCTCAATTACATCTAAAAGCATGTAAGACATTTCATTGACTCCATCAGAACCATCCTCTTTTAGTCCACCAATGTTAATATTGCAAAAATCGGTATAAGTATTGCTCTCTTCAGCAGTTACACCAACCTTTGGAGGAGCAGGTTGATTATTAAATTTCACCCAAAAAGCTTGTAATAATTCATAAGCATCTTCTTGAGTTAATATTCCATTAGCAATATCATCGTTGTAGAATGGATATAGATGTTGATCTAAACGTCCTGGATTAAAAGAATCCCACGTATTATATTCAGTTATAACACCTAAATGAATGAACCAATAGTGTTGGAGAGCTTCCCAGAATGTTCTAGGTGCCCGTGCAGGAACACGAGAACAAATTTCTGATATTTTTTCTAATTCTCTTTTTCTTTTTAGGTTTAGCTCTTTGTTAACCAAATGCTTGGCTTTTTGAGCATACCGCTCAGCAAAAGCAATTATCGCATCTGCAACGATATTCATCGCAGTTAATTGCTCTCTCTTATTAAATGCGTCAGGATCATTGTAAAAATCTAATTTTTCTATACTTTCTTTTATCTCTTGCTTAAAATCTAAAAATCCCTTATTCCATATGTTTTTTCCACCAACTGTATGTCCGGGTGCCCTCTGTTCCATAAACTCCGTGAAAATTCCTGCTTCATAAGCATCATTCCATTCATCATCAACTTGAGAGAAGATTTTATCGCGAATAGATCTTCCTTTCCAAAAGGGTATTATAATATCTTTAGTTTTTTGTTTTGTAACTTCAGAAACCTTAAATGAAATTTTATCACGGGAATTTAAAATATCTAAATCTTGTAAACTATGGCAACATACTTCTGGATAAGTAGGAGTCGCTTTTGGTTCTGGACCACGTTCACCAACTATTAACTCGTCTTCATTGATGCAGATTTTTTTATTTTCCATAAAATACTTAAAGGCTTTTGCTCTAGCTATAGAAGCTGAAAATTTATGAGCAGCACCATTTTTGTAAAATTCTGTCAATAAAAGGGCACGTTCTAGTGAAAGATAAGGGATCGCCCCACGACTTTGAGTTCTCAGTTTTTTAATTCTATTATTCATATTACCAAGCCTTCTATTGACACAGTAATTAGGATTGTTAAGATTAAAAATTTATCACTTTATCTTAATAAATAAAATCATATTTTAAGAAATATTTTATCATAAATATCTAACAATACGAGAATAATAATCTATCAATGGTTTTTTTATGAGTGAAAGAATGAACGTGTTGATAATAATAACTGATCAACAGAGAGCTGATCATTTAAGCTGTATGGGAAATCTCTCTTCCATTATTTCATTCTTTCTCCATTTCGCTTAGTTTTTTATCAATAACTTCCCTCATATATTTAAATCCCGGTGTAAGGTTCTCAGTTAAATTCATAGGAATCATTGCTCGGACAGGGAAGCCAAGTCCTTGCTTTCCACCAGTTTTGAATAAATTCTTCAAAACATAAAAAATATACACTCCTGGTAGGCCAATTGCAATCTCATAATCTTGGATTCCACCAAAAGCTCGATCTCCTGCGCCCGGTAAAACAATCTGAGCCTTCCGAGTGATAAATGGTATAAGACCACCCTTTCCACAAGATTCTCCAAAACCCTCAAATGTTGATCTTACTGCATACTTCTTCTTGTGCTCATAATTCAGAGCATGAATTATGTGAGTAATCTGAGCTCCATTACCAAAAATTAGAACTGTATCTGGTATTACAACAGTTTTTGCCAACGGGGAAGCAATAAGGCCACGATAACCTAAAGCAATAATATTTTGATAATTTTTCATATAAATTGTCTCAGCTCGACGTTTTTCTGCCGCTTCATCCTTATGCCATCCCTGTCTTACTTGACTTTCAACAAATTCTTCTTTTGATATTGGTACCCATCCATGTCCTACAGATGCAGGAGTACAAAAGTTATCCTGAGCTGAAATGGAATAGCTTTGATTAAATTTTCTAGCCATCGTAAATGTCTGACATATACTCATTTTTTTACCTAAAACATACGGTCTAGTGACATTTCGAGGGATCTCACTCTTGTCTTTATAATATTTTATAGCAACGGGATATGTTGCAAGATGCAACTTATGATAGATTTCTTGCCCAGCCTTTTGATAGTCTTCTTTATTATTTTTATCTACCATTTCCAAACTCTTTTTTTTTTAATAATTATTTCCATTCTTTATAGTCTATTTTAACTTTTTACCTTGAAAAATTTCTTTGAAAAATTTTTCAATTAATATATGAATTTATTATTAGATAATACTTTCATAGATATTTAGTTTACAAATCATTTTTTAATGATTTAGAATTATAAATCAAGTTAAGCTGAAAAACTCAAAAAAGCAATTTTAACTTTAATTTATAGGTAGAATATTTTGAAATCACAAGAGGAATTAGGAGTATCAGTTCCAGCAAATAAACCATTAGTAGTAAGGACTATAAAACAGGTTACAAGGGAACAAAGGGAATATGTTCTCAAAAAAACCGAATATAGTATGTTTTCTTTTCCTGCTGATTTAATTTTTGTGGACTTTTTGTCTGATTCCGGTTCTGGAACAATGACAGATTTTCAATGGGCTGCTCTTTTCCATGGAGATGAATCCTATGCCCGTAATAAAGGATATTACGTTCTTTTAGAGGCAATAAGAGATACTTTTGAACGAGGTGATAATCCTAAAAGATCTATTAATTTGATTCTTTCAGGTGAAACTAATGTAAAAAAACTTATGGATGAACTATATATAACTTCATATGAAGGAGGATTTGTAAATGGAGGGCAATATCAATTAATACGTCCTAATGCTTTCATTGTTCCACAAGGAAGATGTGCTGAACATTTATTATTTTCAACTATTGCTCCTATTCTAAAAGAAAAAAAGGATATGACATATTACATTCCTAACAATGGGCACTTTGACACAACTGAAGCAAATATAGTTGCTAATGGTATTCAAGCGATAAATTTGTTTTCAAAGAACTTATTCGATGATTTTCCTTATGATGAAATGGATCAATCAAATCCCTTTAAAGGCAATATGGATATTGAAGGACTTGAAAATCTAATCCAGCAAAAAGGTGTAGAATCAATTCCAATGATTTATATTACAATTACAAATAATACTGCTGCAGGTCAACCAGTGTCAATGAAAAATATAAAGGAAGTCCATAAAATCGCGGAAAAATATGATATCCCATTGTTCTTTGATGCATGTAGATTTGCTGAAAATGCTCACTTTATTAAAGAATTTGAAGAAGGATATAAGAATCGCTCAATTCCGAGGATTGTCCAGGAAATGTTTTCTTATGTCGATGGATTCACCATAAGCTTCAAAAAGGATGGACTTGCTAATATTGGGGGACTTTTATGTTTTAAGGATAAAGCTCTTTTTCATAAAAGGTTTTCCATTAGTCAAGATATTGGAATTACACTAAAGGAAAGACAAATATTAACTTTCGGCAATGATTCTTATGGTGGAATGAGTGGTAGAGATATAATGGCCCTAGCTGCTGGACTTTATGAAGTTGTAAAAGAATCTTATTTAAATGAACGAAAAACTCAAGTAAGAGAATTTGCGAGAAAACTTGCTCAAAATGGTGTACCTGTTATTCTTCCTGCTGGTGGTCATGCGGTCTACATAAATATGACTAAATTTTTTGAGGGAACGGATATGAAAATTGAGGATTTTGGAGGCGTCGGCTTTACTATTGAACTCTTAAGACATTATGGGATTAGAGCTGTAGAATTAGGTCCTTTCGCATTTGAGTGGGATAAGAAAACCCCAGAACAAAGAAAAGGCATTTTGAATTTAGTACGTTTTGCAATGCCTCGAAATGTGTATAATACTGCTCATGTCAATTTTGCTGTAGCGGCAATTACAGAACTCTATAAAAATAAGGATAAAATTCCGAAAGTAAAAATTTCTCGAGGTGCAGAATTACGTTTAAGACATTTTCAAACGGGGCTTCAGCCAATTTATAAAAAATAGATTTTAAATTAAAAATCAAACAAAATTAAAGTTATGGTACTTCCCTCTTTTTAAAAAGTTTAAAAATAAATTATTAGAAACTTAGAGATCTAACATCCTTAATTTCTGTGAAATATTCTTTCTTCTTAGAATTTTCATGAAATCATCTTTTCTCTGTTGAAGTCGTGTTAGAAAGGAATCAAGCTTATCAAAATTATTAAAAAAATACTCTTTTCCTTCAACCATAATTTTGACTCCCTTCCGCTCGTTTTCAAGAATTGCATAAATTCCACCTACTTCTGAATCATGCTTTATAAATACCTTTTCCGCCTCAGGATATTTCTCATTTCCTTTTTTTGCCCAGAAATTATTCTTTAATAAATACGATCGATACATACTCATTATACCACACACAACCTTTTTTGTTTAATTATGATGAGTCATTGAGATATGTTTATTGATATGCTCGTTATGACCATCGACATATAGTTCCTAGTAATATAAACTTCCAGCCGAATATAATACAAAGTAATATGCAAGGAACATATCACTTAGATAATATACGACTTTAACTTTATACTACACAAGAAATATAGTTACCAGAAATCCTTTTAAATCAATAAGTAAAAAGCCCAGAACCATTTACTATAAAATTTTTACTTGGGGTCAACTCAAAAAAAATTCAATTGGAAATATTTGAAGCTAGGATAAAAAAAAAAGATTTATTTATGTGATTATGTTAAAATAAGTTAGTGATTGAAATGGATGACAAAAGCTCTAAATTGTCTGGCTATATTAAAATTGATGGAATTAAACTCCATTATATTATTGAAGGAGATGGTATTCCATGCTTAGTCATTGGTATTCTATCAAACTTCTACCGACCAGTTTTTTCAAGTGAAATAAAAAAGTATATTAAATTTATTTTCGTAGATTTTAAAATATTTATCCCTTCTGTTCCCATCGACTTGAATGATTTATCAATGGATTCAATATTAGAAGATCTTGAAAAGATCCGTATTACACTAGGTTTTGAAAAGATAGCTATATTAGGTCACTCTGCACTTGGTATTGTTGCTCTTGAATATGCCTTTAAATATCCAGAGCAAACATCTCATATAATTATGATTGGTTCTCTTCCACCTAACACGAAAGAGGAAAATTTGAAAAGTGGCTCAGAATTCTGGGAATCTGATGCATCAAACGAAAGGAAAATGATTCAAAAAAAGAATAATGAACCACTCACAGAAGAATTCTTGAATACGGTACCTCCTACAAAAGCTCTTGCTTTACAATATGTAGCTAACGCTCCTATTTATTGGTTTGATCTAACCTATGATTGTTCATGGATCTGGGAAGGACTTGAACTTAATATGGATTCGTTTAGTTATTTCTATTCTGAGATTATTAGAGGGAAGGATATCACTCAAAAAGTCTTAAAAATTACAATTCCTATGTTTCTTGCTATGGGTCGCTATGACTATGCAGCACCATATATTCTTTGGGACGATCTAAAAGATGAGATTCCAAATTTAACATATAATCTATTCGAGAAAAGTGGTCATTGGCCAATGTTCGAAGAACAAGACTTGTTTGATAGTAAATTAATCGACTGGATAACCAAAAAATAAAAAATTAAGAAGTAGTTAGATATCGGTTTATGGGTATTTTTCATCTAAGCTCCTTATAAAATCCTCTAGCTCCTTCATTGTAAATTTCTTTGGATCATAAGCCATTTTCCCACACTCATCTTCTAAATCCATACATGACTTAATATAGGCTTTATTCATAATCCTTAGCATAGTTTTTGTGAAGAAACTAAATTCCTTTTGATATTTTGCAATTTGCTTAGCAAAATTAAGAGTTTCATTATCAAGTTCTTCGAGTGGAAAAACACGAGTTGGAAAATTAATATTCTTTAACTCCTCTAATCCAATTTTATCTGTAGTAATAAGCAAATTCTTTGCATAAGTTAATCCAAATGCTAATAAAGGTAAAAGAGTTGCTCCAGTTTGAGGAAATGCCGAAATTGCAAGTTCTGGTAATCTTAAGTATAATTCATCTTTAGGTCTATTAGCAAAAACCTTCAAATCAGAGCCCAATATAATCATAAAACCTAACCCAATAGCAATACCTTGAACCTGAGTGATAATTATTTTTTTCATAAGAATCATTTTCTCGTTAACCTTTCTGCCCCATTCTGTTATACCTGCTGCTTGCTCGGGAGATCCTTGTATCTCTTTGAGATCATAACCAGCAGAAAAGAACCTTTCTCCAGTACTCTTTATAATAATACATTCAACTCTCTCATCTTCATCTGCTTTAATTAAATTTTGATGTATCGCCATTAACATTGGTATATTACATGAATTTGCTTTATCAGGTCTATTTATTGTTATTGTTGCTATACGCCCTTTCGCTTCATAAAGAATGAAATCTTGATCGCTCATAATATCTTTAACCTAACTTCAAATTTAAAATATATTCAACTGACATGAAAGAGCTAAAAATTAATAATTCCTTTACTTAAGTAACAATTAAGTGAAATGCCATGAAAATTAGACCATATAAAGATAAAGATAAATCAAGCGTTGTATCAGTATTAAGTGAAGTCTATAAGGATATCAATCCGACTGTGATAATCAATGAGGAAGTATTTGATTCAGATATGAAAGTATCTGGGGATCAAACTATTCTTTCACGTGATTATGTAGTCGCAGAAGATGACAATGGGGAAATAATAGGTTTTGCTGGACTTTATAAATCTTCTAAACGTGTTCATTGGATCCTTGACCTTTTTATGCTGCCTAAATTCTTTAAAACTAAACAAATGGTAGAATTATTTAATTCTGTACTTATTATGGCAAAAGAACAAGATGCTCCAGAACTTCGCTTCATCACAACTAAATATACGTTTGAAGATACCCCATTGCATAATGAAATAAAAAAAATGGGACTAGAACCGGTGAATTATGG
>JAEOTV010000135.1 GCA_016839635.1 Promethearchaeota archaeon
TAAGGAATTAATAAATCCCATAAACTTGTTAGAGAATTAAGTAAGATTACCATAAAAATCCAGAATTCTAATCCTTCTGAACCGTAGAAAGCCAAATAAACAATAATATTTAAAATCACCATTACAATAATTCTAAGAACTAAACCTAGAGCACCATATAATATATAAGTCTTAGGTTCTTTTAATTTTTGGCTCATTCGCTCCCCTTTTTTACGCTTGAATATAAATAACAAGAGTATTGGAACAATTATTAAAGAAAACGTGGCAGAAAATTTCATTATGGGACCAATTGGAGTAAATGGATCAAATGGAAAAAGAACCAACATTCCTATTATAGAACATAAAATTCCCGCTAAAGGGCCAAATATAAGAAAACATGTAACCCATATAATTGAAACCGGATCAAAATATGCGAAACCTTGTGGAGTTCTGGGTAAATACGGGACCACATATAGCGAGAAAACTAGGGATAGTGCTCCAAAAATAGCACCTCCAACTATTTGTATAGTAAAACTGATTTTTTTGGAGAAAAAAGATTCAACCTCATCAACAACTTTAGTATCAGACATTTTTAGATTTTAAGATTGTAATTTTATTAATGTTCTTGAGGTGAAATGTGTTTATATATTTAAATTATTTAAGATAAACTGCAATTTATAATTAAAACTTAAATAAGAGACTAAAAACAGAATTCTATAAGAAAAATTAAAAAATAATTTATTTCCTCAAACATTTAATTAATTAAAATATAACATTTAAAGTATTTTAATCTAGGTCTTACTAGATTTAACTATTGATCTACTCATTCTTGGAGATTAATTTTTTTTTCTATAATAAGTCAAATCTATTTTAATAATTTCTTTTCTTTTGCATCTAATTCCAGCCAATCAGCTACAAGTTTTAGCTGCTTTCTTGAGGCTCCACTTAAAATCTTCAAAAATGGAAGGAAATCTTGAATGAAATCAATCTCAGAGATTTCATATTTATTCTTAATTTTATCTACAAACTCTTTTTGAACATTTGTTAAAGAAAAATAAGTTCCAGAAGTGTATCTGGGAAAAACAACTCTTTGAAATCCTTTTGATATAGGTGTCTCAGTTCTAGATAACGCAACTCCTCCTGCAAAGAGGTCGAAAAAATAAGGCAGTAAACCCCAATATTGAGTAGTACGAATTCTACCGAAAATTTCATCTGCTAATGAAAGATTTTCAAAAGCATTGATAAGTTCTCTGTTGGATTTTATAAACGTGAGAAGATTTTCATTTATCCATTTGTATAAGAAATTGTAATCAACATCAGATTTATTTGTTAAATTCCGAGCTTCTCTTAAAGAAGATACTTTAAATAAATCTCTAATTAGTGTAAAAATCTCTTCTAAAGTGTCACGCCGTAAACTTAGAATTAATTCTTTAACATCACCTTCTATCTTACCTTGAGCAACTCCTTGAATATCGTTGATTACACCTCTCAAATCACCATTGTTTTTATCTATTATTAATTCTAAATCTTCGGTTTTAAGAGTGGTGATATTCTCTTTCTTTAGAATATTTTGGGTAATCTTAATAACTTCTTTTTTTGGTAAAGCATGAACCTCATACCTGTTAATCTTATTATAAAGTGGCTGTAGGTTGGTTTTATATTCATTAGAACACATTATAATTGGAAATTGTGTATTTTGGATTAAATCTAACACAGTAGGAATAGCACCCCTGTCTTGGACACCATAAATTCCATCGATTTCATCAATAAGTATTAATTTCTCTTTAGATTCAGTAATAAAATCCATAATTCCACGAGACTTTGTCGTTTCTTTTAATTTTTTTTCTAAAGCATCCCTAGTTCTTGTATCAGATGCGTTAGTTTCTATTACTTCCATATTAAAATCATTCGCGAGTGCATAAACTATAGAAGTTTTTCCAATTCCAGGTGGACCTTCTAATAAAACAGCTGCTTTTTCGGTAGTTATTCGGTTCTCTTCTTTTTGATTCTTTTCAATAGCAGTTCTATTAAATTCTCGAATTTTCTTATTTTCTCTATTAATTTTTTCCCGCTCTACAAAGAATTGGTTTAGAAAATTGGTTAATTCTTCATCTAATTTAACTCGCTGTCTACCAAGCCTAGCGGTGGGTAAAGCCATTTCTCTGATGCTTTTTGGGCGATATTTCTCCACCCAAGGAATTTCCGAACTTTTTTTAGACATCTACTTTATCCCTTCATTTACATATATTCTGAAAATAGATAGAATAAAAATCGACTCACTTTTAAAATTTAATTTATCTATCTTTGAATTTAGAACTAATTATTTAGTTAAAAATAATAAGATTTGAGTACTTTTTTCTTTTTCCATAAAACTTTTCTTTTTATATTATGCAAATCCAGTCCCTGATCTTATTTTGTTAAAATGAAATCCTAATTTTTTATTTATATACTCTGGATAAAAAAGATATATGAATAATTATGAAGAATGCAAAATTTAGAGTAAAGGAGGCTTTTAAGGCAGATTTTGGTAAAAGCATTGTTCGAATTGATCCTGAGATTTTTTTTAAAAATATTTTTTTTCTCCTCTTAAATTTGTTTACATTTTTTGTAATTTTCCCTGTCCTAACTTCGAGATTTTTGTAGATTATCTGAAATTACTTATATTTCTCTTGATAGTAGGTATTTTTGTTAGTACAAAACAATTAATGGCTTTTATCCACTTTCTTCCCATCTTTTAATCCCCCAATAATAACAAAGATAATTCCTATAACTAGCAAAATCACAGCTAGAAATGAAAAGGGAAGAAGAGTGGTAAAAATAATTGTAATGATATCGAAAACAATCCCGCAAATAATCAATATAGCGCCAATGAATACCAATTGGTATCCTATATCTTTATTTCTCATAATCTTTAACAATAATATGATTTAAAAAAAAAATTAATTTAAAAATTTATTTCTAGAGTTTACTATGTATTTAAAAGGAACATGCTTTCTATAGTTACCACTGCCTCATTAAACTTCAAAGTTGGAGCACAAAATATGTATCCAATATTGTAAATCCATAGATTTACTAGTAATGTATAATCCCCGAATTTGGCTCTTCTTTCAAAATGCCCACCAATATCTGCATTTTCATGGATCATTACAGGCCAAGTATTAATTTCTAACGCTGTTTTATCTTGGTTCATTTCAGCTTCAGATTGGAGCTCATTATATGATGGTACCCATTTTGGATTTACAGGAGCTATCTCGATTGTTAACTCAGCAGTTATATAATCTTTATTACTTTCAGCACTAAAAACAACAATCGCTATAAACGGACTCTCTTTCAGGAAAATAGCAGTAATTTTCAAATTCCCAGGTAATTCTGATGGTAGGTATATTAATAAATCATTTTTGTTTGCTATTTCTATCATTTCTTCTAATGAGACTTCTTTAGATGTCTGGTAAAAATCTGGGGGTTCTGCATTTATCCTTAGAGTTGAAGAGTTTATAGATAATGAAGCGACAATACAGAATCCGAGTGTCATAATTAATGCAATCATTAAATTCTTTTGTTTTGTATCCATTTTCTAACCACCTCCATACGCATAAAACTCATAATCTAAGTTATTACTATCTAGGTAATAAGGACTTGTTGTATGTCGAATATGTTTATCCCATAAAGGCCAAGATGTTGAAGATTGGTGATATCGGAGATCCCAAAAATGACTCCCAGAAATACAAATGCCAGTATGTGTCGTTTCAACAAAAGCCATAAGATCTTTAGGAGTATAAGGATCTACAATAAGAATTCCGTTATAAAGCAATGTAGAGCCCTCATAAATATAATAAGACCATTCATTTGTATCAGTTAGGAGTAATTTGTAAGTATAGGTGTGCCCAAATAACGGTTTACCCGGCCACCATAGATACCATGGACCTCCATGTCCACTGTAATCCCACCTTTCTATTTAAAAATCAACTGTAGCATAAGGAATAAAAAGCCAACCCCAATGTATTATATATCCAGTCTGAACCCAATAGTTCATAGTATAACTTATTCTTACATTAATATATTCTGCAACAAATTCAAAAAAAGGAGGAATACCAGTATTTTTTGCTAAAATTTTACTTTTAACACCATCTGGTGCGCTAGGTTTAGTTCCAGAATAGAAATAGCCTGCATAATAACGATTTGAGGAAGCAGCATTAACGTTTACTATTGGTAGATATACAAAAGAAAGCAGAGTAATAAAGAAAAGAAAGTACATGATAGTTGATTTTAAATTATTTCTTTTAATTTGAATTTCACCTTTAACTTAGATATATTTACAAGATTTTTGTTATTTTTATTATAGACATTAAAGTATAAAAACATTTTTGTCAAATAAGTGATAATAATATTTTCATGTCTATTGGTATAATTAAAAGCTTTTAACCTGTAGTATAGTTCTATAATCAATTTTTGCTTTAAATTTTAGTTTTAATCAAATTTTTTTGAAATTTTCTTTTTTTTTTAAACTTAATAAATCGCTATTTTTCTTTAAATACTCTCCTTAGTACTAATATAAAATAATTTTAGTTTAATTTGAGGAAGGAAAAAGAAAATGTTTGAGGAATTACCCTATATTATAGGTTTTATGGTGTTTTCGTTAGTAGTATCATATCTAATTTTACATTATATCCCTGAACCATACATAAAAGTCTTTATAGGATTAATGATAGTTGGAGTTGTAATTCACGAGCTATTTCACTATTTGATGTGCCTTATCACTAATACTCCAGTGGACGAAGTAAATCTCTTAGATAAAATAAGAAGGGAAGACGGACCAGGATATAGAAAATATGAAGTAGGTGGGAGTGTGTTAATCAAGAGAGATGAAGATATAAGCTGCATTTTTTAGCTCAAACAAAAAGAATTCATTTTTTAGACAATGTGTCAGAATTATTAATAAAGGTCCACCTACCCCAATTAAATATATTTTAACAAAAATTGGTAAAGAAACTGTGTCTCTAATAAATCATTTTAAATTATATTATCAAAATAAGAAATAAATCCTTAAATTTTACCGTTATTGTAAATATTCGGAAAATAAACAAATTTTTGATAAAAGCGCGGATAATTGAATATCCATGTCTAATCCGTCTATTGTACGAAAATCAGAATCTGCTATTAGATTAATAAAATTAATACGAGTAAATTTACTTAAGGGTAATTTAAATATCTCAATAAGCAATAATTTATACAATTCATGAGCACTATATTTGTAGCTGGAAAGAATTTTCCGTGCTAAATCTCGAGTTTTTGGAAAATCACCTTTAAGAGCTACCATTAAAAGGCTCCTAATAAGATCATTATGAAATTTTTGAGAAGTTTCATACAGGATTTCTGTAGTAATGATGTTATCGGAAATGCTGCTTAATTGCAGAATATCTATAGCTCTCGAGATTCTACCCTCTGAAATTCGGTATAGAATTTCAATACAATCATGTGATATCTTTAAGGATTCTTTTTTAGCAATATTAAGAATTAATTCTTTAAAATCATCCATTTTAACTCGAGAAATTAAAATAATTTGACATCTACTAATTATTGGATTAATTATACTTGAAATTTTTGTAGTTATTAGAATCATCCTGCAATTTGTGCCATAGATTTCCATCAGTCTTCTAAATCCTTGTTGATTTGATCCTAAAGCCTCAAAGTTTTTAACTACAAGAATTTTAAATGGAGCTTCTCCTAAAACTTTCAATTGAACAAAAGGTTTTACTCTTACTTGGATAAAAGCAGGTGTAGTTATTCTTCTTCCAGCAATGCTACCTAATTTACTTGTAGATACATATGCATCTGTTCTTGCTTGTTTTCTTTCTTCGTCGTCTAGAGGAACATTCGCATAAACCAGTTTAAAATTTGCGCCATAATTTTTACCAAGAAATTCCTTTGAAAACAGTTGGGCAATCATAGTTTTACCAATACCCTGTGAACCTACAAACAACAAGTGTGGAAAATTACTCTGGTGAATTATAGGATTCAAGGTTTCTTTAACATGTTCTCTTCCACAAACTTGGTCTAAATTCTTTGGATGATACTTAATTCGCCATATAGGAATTTCTTCACTCAAATCAGATACCTTCTCTTTATTTTTTATCAAAAAATATATTTAAGAATGAACATTCTCTATAATCATTGCTAATAATGCAGAAATCTGAATTTTTTCATCTGCTCCTTGACTTATCCGATAATCAATATCTCCAATATAAGCTCTTAAATTAGTAATTTTTTCAGGACTAGAAATCAATGATGGTAAAATTTCTGAAATCTGTCGAATGAAATTCCGACTATCAAGAATTTCAATAGATTCTATTATTTTCCCAGATTTCATAATATCTTTACTCTTTAATGCTACAATTAGCTTTTCTAAAGTTTCCTCATCTAAGAATCCTGAAATTCTCAAAATCTCATTTAGATCGAGATTATCTAAGAGATCTAGAGCAACCGCCATCTGAAGAGTATTAATAGCTTTTCTTAAATCCCCTCCGGAAATAAAAAATAGTATGTTAAAGAATTCTTCTATTTTATTGGGTGGTATTTTTAACTTCTCTTTTTTCGCGATGTCTCTTAATCTTTCAATTATTTTTTCTTTTGATAAACTAACAAATCTAAACACAGCGCATCGTGAAACTATCGGATCAATTATTTTATTTATATAATTACACAATAGTATGAATTTTATGTTGTTTGATGATTTTTCTATTATTCTTCTAAGCGCTTGTTGAACTTGAGCAGGAATATTGTCAGCCTCATCTAAAATTACAAATTTCAGAGACCCATCTTTTATTAAACTTTGATTAACGAAGTTTTTTAAAATATTCCTTATAAAGTCCATTCTCACCGTGTCAGATGCATTCAATTCTAAAAGATTTGTATCTAGCTCCTCTTCTTTAAGAAAATGCCTTGCAATTATCAAAGCGGTGCTGGTTTTTCCAGTGCCTGCTGGACCAGTAAAAATAAGGTGAGGGATATTAGTAGTTTTTACAAATTCTCTTAGATTATTAATAGCAATATTCTGGCTTACGATCTCATCGAAATCTCTAGGTCTATAAAATTCTGTCCAGGGAATTTCCAACATGTTAGTAATCCTATCAGTATTATCAAATACCTAATCTTTAGAGCTTTTATCTGTTAGTTCTAACTCTAAAACCTCATAAACCTTTTTGAAATTCATTTTTTCATAAAGTTTAGAAGCTTCTATCGCTTTCTCCTTTATGTTTACTCTAATTTTCTCAACCTTTATCTTCTTTAAATGCTCTAAAGCTTTTTCTAATAACAGGCTTCCTGCTCCCTTCTTTCTATACTGTTCTTTCAGAAAAAATTGCTTGATATATCCCTCAGATGAGCCAAATGGATCAATTCTCAGCTCTGCAATAATCATTCCGATAGTATCATCTGTATCCTCATCAAAAGCTATTAATATTCCATGACGTTGAAGAGGATCATAAAGACGACGGCGTATTCCCCAATCAAATCGTTTAGGATCAAAATCCTGCCCCAAACCTTCAACTAATTGTTTGGTTAATTCTCTCAGATCGTCAATATGTTCGGGATTAGCAACTTGTACTTTAATATTTGAAGTCATGTTAAACCATCGTAAATGTCATATTCTTTTCCATTAAAATAATTATTGCTATTTTATAATTTAAATTTTCTTGACCTAAAATTGATAAAATAACAAATGAGATGTTAATTAATACACCCTTTAATTAAAACAATGTCTTTTTAAAAAAATTAAAATAAAATAAACTTTTACACACAAAAATGTTAAAAATGGCGAGCAGATGTTCCATCCCAAACTCTAACACTTTCATTTACCCATCCACATTTTGGACATTTATCTGGAAGCTCCCAACTTTCGAGAGCTGGATGTATGCGACAATACAATCCTCCGCAATTCGCACAAACAAGGTATTTAGCTCCACAACCCGCACACATCTTTAATTGACCCTCCTCAACAAATGGGAAGGCTCTTTTCATCCATTCATCATGAGCAAGGGAAAAGTTCTCTTTTCCACACACATCACATGTTTTTCCATCCGACATGGTATTCCACTAAATTGAAGTTAATATTATATAAATAATAAAATTACAGATTAAATATTTTTTTATAAGTAAAAATAGATTAAAAAATAAATTAAGACTAGTGAAATTTATAGAAGGTTTTTTATCACTACATTTCTAATTTCTTTGTACCTGCTACACTTTTTACTTCTGGATTGACCGTTTCAATGTTTTGAAGAATGGTAAATATTGCATCTTCTTCTAAGGCTTCTTTAAAAGCTAGATACATCTCTTTGTTCCTTATAAATAATCCCTTTCTTTTCATGGGATTACCATCACTTTTTAATGGATTTACCTCTATAAACAATAACGATGGTCTTGTTTTAGTCTCAGGTACTTTTACTACAAAAACACCTGGAACAGGAGTCTCCATTTTTGACCAATCCTTTCCATTTTTTAAATGATCTTTCAATTGTGTTTGAATATCTGCCATTTAACATCACTTTTACTTTTACGTTATATGTTACATGTTACATATAATACATATATAAAAATTTTTGGAAAAAAAAAATGAAATCTCATAATGAACTAAATATTTTGAAATTATAACCAAATATTATAGATCTCGGAAAAAATTATTTTAAACTAATAACTAAGCTATAATCACGTTCCGTCGGATTTCTTGGGGTCAATTTCCACTAAATCTTTAAATATATCACTCTCGTATGTATTTATATTAATTAAACAATATAATTAAATGGTTTATATGAAACTAATCTCAGTAAACTTACCTGAATCGTATTTAAGAGTCTTGGAGATGCTTGTAGTTGACGGAAAATTTCCTAATAGGTCAGAAGCCATAAGAGTGGCAATTCGAGATTTAATTAAAACGGAATATTTGATTGAAGAATCGGTAAACAGAAATATTGCTCCAAGTATGATAGAATCTGAAGTAGAAAATGAAATTCAAGAAAATATACTTATATAAATAATTTTATTTTTTTTTAAAATAGGAATTTAAGAAAATAATCATTATTAATCTTTTTTTAATAAGTCTAAAACCTTTTTCCTTCTTTCTTCTCTCCTAGCAGTAATTCTAGTTTTAAGCATTTCTGCTTCATCATCAGAAGAAATTTTAACGTGTTCTTTTCCTGGTTTTATACCGAGTTTTTCTCTAAGATTAGTAATGATTTCATTGATTTCTTTCTTGTATTTTTTTCCTATTATTGAATTGCTCAGTTGAAAATTTGCTTCACTTAATTCTGAAATAGCTCTCTTAATTTGAGTTTCACTCATAGCTTCTTGAGCTTTATCCAGAGCTTTATATGCAGCTTTAAACTTTTTATTTTTTAAATCATCTTCAGAAGCCTCTAATATGATTATTGGAACTTCAGCCTCAATCTTTACTTTTTCAACTTGGTCGTTAATCTTAGAAATCTCTTCATCTTTACCCAGTTTATTTAATCTTTGAATTTCCTCTGTCATCATTAGAATCCCCTCATTATATCGGAAATTCTCGATTAGTTTACCTGCATTATCAAGTTTTACTGATATTTTTCTAAGTACTTCTTCTTGAGCAAATCTACGTTTTTCCTCTTTTTTTCTCTTTACTTCCTCTTGTCGTTCTCTTTTTGTTTCTTCTTTCAACAATAATAATTGCTTCTCTTCTTCAATTTTCTTTGCTTTAATATCTTCAAGAATCTCAGCTTGTTTCTGTTCCCTTTTAAGTTTGAATAAAAGCTCATTATTTATCCGTGAGACTTCTCGTTGCCAAGATATTTCTTGGAATAATTCTCGAGCAGCGATAAATTTCTCATAGGATTCAACAAATTTTCCTTTATCCATTAGTGCTGTGCCATCTTCTAGTAATTCATAAGCTTCTTCTGATATGCGACGTTCTTGTTCTTTTTCTTGCTGAATTTTAAGAAATTCTTTTCTTTTCTCTTCTTGTTGTTTCCTTTTTAATATTTCAGTCTCGAATAGTTTTTCCTCTAATTTTTTCTCAATCTGCAATTTTTCAATTTCTCTCTGTTCTATTGTCTGTTGCTCTAACTCGAATTTCTGTTTCTTACTAGTAATCATTGCAACTGAATCTCGAACCATTTTAATGCCTTCTTGCCATTTGATTTTTTCAAATATCAACTCACTTTCTTTATAAAATTCAATTGCTTTATCAAACTGCTTTTGTCTTAATTCACGCTTAGCTTGATCCATTAAGCGAAAAGCTTTGTCTTTTTGGCTTTCAAATTGCGCTACACGCTCTCTTCTTAGATCTAGTGATTCTTTTCGTTGTTGGATCATTTTTTCTTGTTCTATTTTTGCTTGTTCTAACAACTTTTGTTGTCCTAACAATTCTTCTTCTCTTTTTCTAATTTTCTCAGTTTCTAAAGCACGTATTTTCTTATCTTTAGCTAGCTTTTCTTTATAAAAGTTAATAGTATTTCTTAATTTCGCTGATTCTTCCTTCCAACCAATTTGTTCAAATCGTTTTCGCGCTTCTCGATATATTTCAATAACTTTTTCATAAGGTGCCTCAAAATCAAAAACTCCACTTTTTATTTTAAATTCATACTCTTGCGCCACTCTTTCTGCGTTTTGAATTAAATTAAAAATTCTAGATGCTACTTCATCCGATTCTTTCTCTTTTTGCTCAATTTCTAGCAATCTCGTTTGTCTTTCAAGAAACTCTTTTTCTGGTTGGATATCTGCAGCCATTAATTCAATTGCTGGCTTTTCTAATTTCTTTTGTTCAATCTCTCTTAGTTTATCATCTTTCTCCTTTTTATCCTTATAAAATTTAATGGTATTAATTAGGCGACTAGCTTCTTCCTTCCATCCAATTTTTTGGAATGTTGCTTGAGCTTGTTCATAATTAGATATTGCATTGTCATAGGGGCTTTCATAAACTAAAATATCTTTTCTGATACTTAATTCATAACTCTTAACTGCTTTTTCTGCATCATCGATTAATTTCATCGCCTTGTCTAATAAAATTTCTTCTTCCTTTTGTCCTGATTCAAGTTCTCTGATTTTATCGGGTTTAGCAGGTATAACTTCCTTCTTCCCAACTTTATAAAGATCTTCAATTTCCTTTTCTCTTCGGGCTTTCTTTAATTCTATTTCAAGTAATTTTTCATGTTTATCTTGTTTTTCTTGGTAAATCTTGATTTGATTTTCATATACTTCTGCTTGTTCTCTCCATCCCCAAGCATAGACTTTTTCACGCAGTTGCTTATAACTTTCAATGACTTCAGCATAGGGAGTATTTTCTAAGATTTTTCCTTCCCGGAAAGCTTTTCTCTTTTCAATTTCATAGTTTCTCACCAATTTTTCAAGGCTATTCACACTTTCAGAAATATATTTTTCAAAATCTTCCTCTTCTTTTTTTCTTTCTATAACTTCTAATCTTTTTTCATCTACTCCTATTTCTGTACCGATTTTATGCATTTCTTCAAGTGCTCTTTCTCTTTGAGCCTTTTTAGCCTCTACCTCTCGTAATTTATTGTCTTGTTCTAACTTTTGATTGTAATAATTTATTTGATTACCATATGCCCCTGCTTCTTTTTCTCTTCCTTTATCAATCAGCATTCTCTTTACTCTTTCATAAATGCCAATTATTTTTAAAAAAGGAGGATTTTCTGCTAATTTACCTTGTTTTATAGCTTTTTTCATAGATAATTCATATTCTTTAGCTAAAGATTCTGCTCGATTTATCATTACATCAAGAATATTATCAAAATCGTCTTCCTCCTTTTCTAACTCTCTCTGTTCCTCTAAAGATTTTACTTTTTCAGCGTCTAAACCAATACTAGGTTCTTCTTGAACTTTAAATAATTCTTCAATCTCTTCTTGTTTCTTCGCTTTATCAGCTTCAATTTGACGTAGTCGATTATCTTTTTCTAATTTCTGTTTATAAGTATAAATCTGACTTGAAAAAATTGTTATATCTGTTTCCCAACCTTTTTCTAATGCGATTTGTCTAGCTTCTTCAAAAATATTAATAATCTCAGGATATGGACATTTTAATTCAAATTTCCCTTGTCGTAAAGCTACCTCATACTCTCTTGCTATACGCTCAGCCCTTTTTGTCTTTTCCTCGATTTGATTTCTAATATTTTGAATTTCTAGTTGTTTTTGATGTTGCTCTTCCATTAATACTTGTTGGCTTTCATCAACAACTACATCTTCCTTCTTAATTTTTAACATATCTTCAGTTTCTTTTTGCTTTTTCTTCTTGTCAGCTTCAATTTGTCTTATTTTTTGATCTTGTTCAAATTTTTGGATGTAGACACTTATCGTATCATCATAGATAGCAGCTTCATTATTCCAACCCTTATCAATAAGTAATTCCTTTATTTTTTTATAAATTTCAATTATTTTGGGATAAATACATTCATCTAGTAGCTTTCCCTCTTTAATGGCTTTTTGCATTGCCAATTCATATTCTCGTCCCATTCTAGCAGCTTCTGTTACCATATTGTCAATTTGGGCTTTAAAAAAATCTTGTTCCATTTTTTGAAATTCTATTCCCCTCAACCTTTCCATTTGAGCTAGTTTTTCCTGTTCAGTTATCTCCTTCACTTGTTGATCAATTATTTTTTCTTTATGTATTTCAGTTTCTATTTTTTGTTCAATTTCTACTCGTTCCAGCTCAAGTCCTTTAAAATATTTAACTTTTTCCTTCTCTAATATTTCTATAGTATCTCGAATTCTTTTAGCTTCATAAGTCCAGTTCAATTCTTCAAATAAGCCTACTCCTTCAGTATATAATTTTATAGCTTGATCATACTCATTCGATTTAGCGAATTCTACCGCTTGATCCAATATCTCATATGCTTTAGACGATAATTCTTCTTCTCGTTGTTTTGCATCAAGAAATTGCTTTAATTTTATTTCTTTTTGTTGCTCCTTCCTTGGTAGCGATTCTAATTCTGCAATCTCTTTTGGTTCTTCTTTTTTAATACTTTGTAAATATTCTGCTTTTTTATTATAGCATTCTTCAATTAATATATAGAGTCTTTCTATTTCATCAGATTTGCCAATTTCCCCAAGAAACTTTTCAGCTTCATCATATTTATCAAGAGCTTCCTCAAAATTGTTATTGTTAGCTAATTCATGAGCTTTTACAATCAATTGGTTAGCTTTACTCATCAAATCAGCTTCAATTTTAGCTTCATCGATCAATTCAGCCTCTTCAACCAATTCAGATTGTTTAGTCATTTGGGTTTCTTCAATTAACTCAGGTTTTTGAATCAATGTGTCTAATCCTTCTTGCTTTTCCTCGATTTCTCTGAAGGCTTCTTCTTTAAGCATGTACACTTCTGAAATTTTATCATTAATAGCCTGAATTTCTTCTTCTCTATTAATTTGAGTGTATAGTCCAATTGCTTGACGTAAAACTTCAACACTATCATCATAATATTGTGATTGTATCAGATTAATAGCATGTTCAACCAATTCATAAGCTTCAGCGGCAATTTCTTCTTCCATATCCATTAAATCAGAAAAAAAAGCATCCTTAGTTAAATCTAACTCTTCATCATTGATTTCTTGGTCAAAATCTTCCTCTCTTTTTTCTTCCATAAATTTCATCTACCTTAAAGGAGAATTAAGAATGAACCTAAAAATTAAAAATCTCAATATAAGTTTAAAATAATAATTTAGTTTTAATTAAAAAATCATTAACCGAAAATATATATTTAATCAATTATACATCAAATTTTCCTAGATTTCTATTAAGATAATCGTCGCAAATTTTACCCCCTTCATTTGTTAAACTCCACCCACTAGTATCTCTTTTTGCAAGTTTCAACTTTTCAACACTAGTTAATATCGTATGTACTTCATCCTCTGTTTTACGAATACCAAAATCTACTCTCAAACTAAATAAAATTTCATCAATCGGTACAGATCCCCCAAGCTCATCTTCCATTACACCTAAAGCTGCAATAATTTGATTTTGTTCTGCCATTCCTGCATCCATAGAATGTGAAACTTCATCAAGTAGCCATGGATTCTTATCTAACATCTTTTTGATTGCCTTTTCATCGCCTTTTTGAAAAAGTATGTCGAAATCTTCTCGGATCTTCTTCTTCTTTGCCATAAAAATTGCCAATTTTTCAGTTTACTAAGAAAAATTCTAGAAATTTTATTCTTATCTATAATATAAATTTAGATAATAAAATCTTTTATAGTGATATTAAAAATAAGATTTATGTTAATTTTGTTAAAAAATCTTCCACTTCTTCTTCATTACACATGTGAAACTTTTTATCTACGCCTTTAATATAAGCAAATCTAACATTTTCTTTTGTTGCCTCATCATCAATAGATTCCTTAAGCGCCTTTAAAGTAAAATTTACAAGTTCATCAAAAGTCATATTCTCATTATA
>JAEOTV010000136.1 GCA_016839635.1 Promethearchaeota archaeon
AATTAGAGGTTTTCTAATTTTTCCTGTTCTTTTTGCTTCTTTTTTTCTAATTTTTTCTTTTGCTTTTCTAGTTTTTTTCGCTTTTTTGCTTCTAGTTTTGCTTCTTTTTCTTTTTGTTTTCTTTCTTGTTTCAACCTTTCAACTTCTTGTTTTTCTTTTTCAATAGCCTCTACTTCTCTCCTCTCTTTCTCTATACGTTCTCTTTCTAGTCTAATTTGCTCTTGTTTTTCTTTCTCAATTTTTTGTAACCGTGCCCTTTCTAGTTGTTCTTGCCTTTTTCTTTCCTCTTCTTTTCGAATTCTTAACAGACGTTCTCTTTCTTGTCTTTCTTTTTCTTGCTTTTCTCTTATTTTTCTCTCTCTTTCCATTCTTTCTATTCTTTCTTTCTCCAAACGAGCCTGCTCTAATCTTTCTCTTTCCTTTCTCTCATCTTCTTCAATATCAAAAATCCATTTTCCTACTGTCCGAAGTAATTCTTCTTTTTCTCTTAACGGTAATCCCATGTTTGGCTCCTTTTTTATATATATATTGGCATATTTGCTCATTTCCCATATTTTTTTCTGCTCAGTTGTGGTTGCGCTAACACCTATTTGCCTCATGGTTTCCCTAGCGATTTCAAATGCTTTTCCAATAGATCTCATTTCATAATTTTCCTCAATAACTTTTCTGAGATATAATAAAATTTGTTTAACATCGGGTTTAGGAGGATTTGGTAACGCTTTAGACTCCACTTTTTTTGTTTTTAATGTTTCAAGCTCAAAGTTTTCTTGTTTATAATCTGGGGTTTTTACGGGGCTTATACTAGGTTGTTGAATCTCATTTTGGAGAAGGTAAGCGGGGTATTCTTCTGTTTTAGATAAAAATGGGGTCTCTATTTTTGCTTTTCTTTTAAATTGGACTGGCCAACTAACATACGCATACAAACGGTCTTCTGCGGAGGTAAAAATCGAATGTTTAGATGTCTTACTATTGATTGTTTCTCTTTTGCTCGAAGAAATTTGTGGTATATTGGAGTTTAGCATTGTTGATGCATTTTCTAAAATAGAGGAGAGATACATTGGATCAAACTCAAGATTAGAATAAATATTTTTCAAATAGTCAATATTACCATCTATAATACTTAAGTTTATATTAGATAGTGATTCCTGCAAAAGTTGATCTGCTGCAAAATTAATCCCATCTAATCCTGCAGTTGAATTCAGATAAGAAGAATCGGGATTTACATATCTTTTATCAGAAACTAAAATTTGATTATAATAATCCCAATGTGTACTCAATAACATATGTCCATCTTTAGCAATTTGATATGAATCACCTTGACGGATTCTTTCCATCATCTCTAAAAATATATCTTTGTTGGGAATGAACACATTTCTCATCAATGCCCCCTTTATGAAAGATAGATGGTTCTCTGATTTATAGGACAAATTAACAGGGACCTTAATCACTTTTTCTGCTATAATGACATCTCGATCATCCTCTAACGTTACATTTCCTGAAGTAGCCATAAGGTCATAAACAAAATCAGATAGCACTAATCCAGTAAGTATTCTGTTATCGGTAATGTATTTACCTGATTCTAATTCAAATTTTAGATAATAATATCCTAACCCAAAGAGGTAATGCAAAGTTCCTTTTGAAGTTTCAATTGAATAATCATAACCACTAAGAAATATAACTGGATCTGAGACTATTTTTGATACAGGATGATGAACATAAGTTCCTAAGGTTGGATAACCTAATAAGTCACTCCAACTAGGAATCATGAAAAGAGAGTCATGTGGAAATAGTTTATTTTCATTTCTTTGTTTCTCCATTCTTTCTTTTTCAAACTGTTCTCTTTCAAGTTTTTCTCTGTCTAATCTTTCCTTTTCTAACAGTTCTTCATCAATTTTCTCAAAACTCATGATACCCAATGCTTTTTATGAATATTAGTTTAAAATGATAACAATTTTTACATAATAATATTCCTTAATATAAATTTATGATTTTTTCTTCAAAAGAGAAGTATTAGAAATTTTCTTGATTACTAAGTACGCCCATGTTTCAACCAGTTTGCCCAATCTGGTCTTCCATTTTCCCTTGCTAATGAAGCAGCCTTTTCCCAATCATATGGAACTGAAATATCCTCAATCCACCATTGTTTCTCATTTTTACGTATTATACAGTATCGAGCGTAGGGGGTACATGTCTCCATATTATGAGGATATGGATGGAGATCAGTATAAGCAGGCAACCCAACACTTCCTGGGTTGATTATAAGCTTGCCATTTTGCAAATAAATGGATCTTGGAATATGACTATGTCCACACAGTATTATTTCTTGGTTAAATCCTGAAATCTGTGCTTCTAATTCTAAATTATTCTTAATTTTAATACCATTTTCTGTAATTTTTTCAATAAAGTATTCTGAATCATTTTTCGGATTACCATGAAAGAGAACTATATCGTCATATTCAATTATTTTTTTTTGTTTCTTTATCCACTTCAAAATTTTTGAATCAATCAAGTCTAAGACATACAAGAGAGAAGGGTTATTTTTAAAATCTTCATTTGAGTGTACTACCAAGATTCGATCTTCATTACCACATATACTTGGAATATTAAGTTCAATAAGAATTTCAGCAGTCTCTATAGGATCTAAAGGTCCGTAAAGACTGTCCCCTAGGTTAAATATAGATTGTATTTTCCTTTTGTTTATATCTTTAAGGACTGCTTTTAAAGCTAGACTGTTTCCATGAATATCTGATAACACTGCTATTTGTTTTTGAATTCTCATTGAATACATTCTTTATGTAAATTTGATCTATTTTTTTAAGCTAGTTTTAGGTTTCCAGTGGACTTGATTTATTAATATTGGATTAAGCTTGATAGCACCGGGATTAGGGCACTCTCCTACGCAACAGCCACAATACCAACATTCTCCAGGATATATTATAATTGGAGGTTTTCCTTTCTCTTGATTTGGTATAAAGAGGTCAACTTGGCATACTTCCATGCATCTATTACATCCATTGCAAATATCCGGATTGAATATTATAGGATTCGAAATTCCTGATTCAACAATTGCATAAACCTTTTCATCCATTGTTTATTTCATCCCTCCTATAATTTTCATTATGAGATTCATAATTCTCTCTAAGAGAACCATAATAGTCAATAGGTTTTTCACCAACCTTTACTTGATTATTCTCAACTTTCACAGTAATAAATTTATGCCAATTTGGTGGATCCATTTCAGGGTAATCTGATCTCTTAAAGTGTAACTGCTTAGAACTTGCTTTCCGAGCTAAACAAGAATGAATTATTAATTTAGCGTTGGAGAGTATATTCACAACTTCCAATGTGCGCATTAATTCATGTGGATTTCTAGCAAATAACACAGAAACTTCATTTGTTTCCATTTTTTCTAATTGTTCTAATCCTATTTTCAAGAGTTCTTCACTTTTTATCTCACCGCAATAATTTTGCATAATTCTTGTGATGTGCATATTAAATTCTTTCCAACTTATTCCTTCTTTTTTACTTAAAAAAGAATAAATACGAGTTTTTTCTGATTCTATTTGATGACGATCAATTGGTACTTCAGTGGATCCCATCGCATAATCTGCTGCGTGCCTCCCAGCATAATGTCCTGTTGCCGCAGCATGACCAACACAATCTGAAGCGAATAATTGATCACCCGCAGCATACAATCCTTTCAAATTCGTTTTCAATTCCCAATCATTGAAAATTCCACCAGGAACTCCAAAAAGCTGACGTTCACGTGGCATGAATGATGCTGATGTCCATCCATCTCCATAACTTTGAATTAAATCCCTATTAGGATCAAAACCCTCTTTAGTATACATATCAAGTATCGGAATTTTTGACTTTCCTTCTTCTCCAACCATTAACCCCCAAATTGCCTTTCTTTCAAGTTCAGGCATACTAGACAAATCAGCGTATAAGGGTAGCCTAAAACCTTGTTTTAAAAGATCTTCCACTGGAAGAGTATCAGGACCTAAATATTTATAAAGATGGAAATCCGTTTCACCACCTCCTTTTAGAAAGAATTTTTGGCCAGGAGCCGGTCGGTATCGTTGTGAAATATCTGTAAGAATATTACCATCTCTATCAATCCATGGAATTTCTTTACCATTCGCATCAACCATGGAACATGCGTACCACGTATTATGAGTATTACCTGTTCCGTAGGGTGGAAAACTACGCTCACCTGACCATAAAGCTCTTAAAGATTTTTCCATCATGGTAAATTCAACACCTACTCTCCACCCCATAGCATGACCATCCCCCATACACTGGAGTGGCCGGAATTCGGAAATTCCTGGAAATGATGGAGAGAAAAGCCAGATACGTGTTGGTCGAGCCATACATAAAATAGTCGCTTTTGTCCTAAATATATGAAATTCACCCGTTCTTCCATTGATTCCCATTGCTCCAATGATCCTTGTTCCTTGTTCACTTTTTTTTGTTAAAAGATTTGTAGCCATAGTTCTATCGTGAATTTCTACACCTAAGCGTCTACATTCTTTATAAAGAGCAGGTTTAAATGTTGTTCCCCATACTCGCAAGTGGTATTTATTTTCATAGTCATAAGCAAATAAGAATTTAGTTTTTTCATCTCTAAACTCAGCTCCTTTAAATTCATCTTCTGTATCTCTAATCTTCCCACCAATTTCTTCTAAGTCTAAAAGTCGATCATACCCTTCTCTACATTCGATGTAATGTGATATTCCATTATTATAACCATTATGATCTTCAATCATAGCCAATGTAAGCTCTTCTGGTGTAACACCAGAACAAGGATTAGTCGTGGCTGCTTCCCAATGATCACACCCCGATCCACCTGCCCCACTCCTGATTGTTGCTCCTTTTTCAACAAGAACTACTTTTACCCCTTTTTTAGCTGCTGCTATTGCAGCCCAACAACCTGCTATTCCTCCGCCCAAAACTAAAATATCAGATGAAATTTCTTTTTGCGTATTCCATTTAATAGTATATGGCCATTCAATTTTGTTAAATATTTGCTCTCTCACTTTTTAATTCTCCTTTTCAACTTTTAGTATTAAATCTACTAAATATTTCTAACACAATAAAACAAATAAAGTAATTTGATAGATATAATTAATAACAGAAGTAAATTTCAATTTTTAAATTATGTATAAGATTGAGAAAATAGGAAAACAAGATCTTTATATAAAGATAATTGGTACGTTTCCACCTTCAGTAGCAAAAAAATTCATTAATGAATTTGAAGAAAAAACTAAAAACCTTAATGAGTTATCTGTAATTGTGGATGGTTTAGATTTCATAATGCTAAATCTCCAATCATTTGAAATTATACTAAATTTCCTCAAGAGAAATAATGATAGATTAGTTAAGTCAGCTTATGTAGTGGCACAAAATCCGGTATTGGACAAAGAAGCTCAAATCTTACTGGATAGAGCAGAATCTCCAAAAAGAAAGATTGTAGAAAATCTTGATGATGCTAAAAAATGGATTGGTATTAGTGAAATAATAATTGAGAAAGATTAATTCTGTCATTTAATTTAATTATTAAATAAATATACAAAATCACTTCTGTTCTATAATTTATACATTTTCTAATTCTGATTGTCTTTTACTCTCCTCGTCAATTATCTTGATATTCCTGAAAGGTGTCAATAATATTACTCCAATTATAATTATAACTATTCCAAGGACTTGGATTAAGATTATTTCCTCACTTAAAGCGATAACTCCAATCAAAATTGCAATAGTAATGCTTGCTGATGTAAAACAAGGTACCACTATATTAGCATTAGCTTTGGCAAACGCAAACTGGGTAAAAATAAAGGTTAACGTTGTTACTCCAAATGATAGAAAAGTAAATATTAGTGCCAATCCAGGATCCGGAATTGCGGTTATTCTTTTAGTGACAGTTTGCAAGGCCATAAATGTTCCTGCGGTAATTCCAATAATTAATCCTGCTGCTTTATAATTTTTATATTTTGATACTATAATTCCTGCAATTTCTACAATAATTACTGTTAATGTAAAAATAAACAAAATGACCTGATTAAAATCCTCATATTGTATATCTCCTGCATTTAAACTAAATGCCGTTACGAAAACAGTCCCAATAAGTATAAAAATTATTCCAACAATTTGTATCTTTGAAATCTTTTCTTTTAGTACGAAATAAGAAAATAAGATTAATACAACCAGTCCTAAACTTTCTAAAGGAGCAATCAAATTTACAGGAGCAAAGATTAATGCTACCCATTGGATGAAGACATAAAGAGACGTTAAAATAGTTCCAAAGATAAAATATCCCGTATGTTTACTCTTTACTGACCTATCAACTTTCCATCCTTCAATTGAATATTTTTGGATCCCTTTACCAAGATATTCAATAACATATGCGATTATACCAATAATCAATCCTATAAATATATTAATTTCTTTTTACACCTCATTAATCAAAATATTTAGATTAAATATCATCCCTAATTATCTTTTTTTAAAATTATGTAAAGAGTATTGGATTTTTTTGTTTTAATTAATATTTAATCTCTTTTTACATAAATCAATAGCTTTTGGATTATTATCTACTCCAATCCATTTTCTATTTAGATGATCAGCAACAGCTAATGTTGTACCTGTTCCACAAAAAAAATCAGCAACAAGATCTCTTTCATTTGATGAAGCTAAAATAATTCGTTCCAATAATTTTTCAGGTTTTTGAGTAGGATAGCCAAGATATTCCTTAGACCTTGTAGTAGTTTGAAAAGAATAGATATCATTCCAGACATCACCAAGAACATTGCCTGGTTTTTCATCTAAATACTGTTTCCCACCTCTCCGTTTCCTATAAAGACGTCCATCTTCATCTTTATAGCGAAACATTTTCTTAACATATTCTTCTTTATATGGTGTATATAGCTTGTTGAATGTAAATCTATTAGATTTTGTATAATATAATATTGTGTCATGTTGACGCACCCATCCTTTTACTTGACTTTTAAATCCAGAAACACTTCCTACATTCCAAATTATTTCTCTTTTAAAACATTTTCTGCCAAATATGTTATCACATAAAATTTTTATTTCAAAAGCAGCATTAGGATCACAGTGACAATAAAAACTTCCGGTATTTTTTAGAACTCTATGTATTTGCATTAATCTCGCCTTCATGAAATTTAAATATTCTTCAAGGTCTCTCCATAAATCAGAAAACTCTTTATAATCCACTCCACTAAAAAATGGTGGATCAATATAAACCAAATCAATTAAATCTGATTCAATTTGTAATAAAAAATCTAAGTTTTCTGCTAAATAGACGGAATTAGTTTTCATGTAAAATTTAATAATAAATTGTCAAGATTAATATATTATGGAAAAAGAACGATTAAATAAGAATTTCTTGGCAGAATTCAAAAAATACGATTTTTCCAAAATACAAGAAAGTAAAATTTTCTTAGTTGGATCAATTCGTTTTAAAGATTACTTTATAGAAATTGAGTCAATACTGCAAATAATATATAGAAAACTTGTAAGTATATGCTCGGTAGATGGCTTGTTAAATAAAATAAAATTCTCAAATAGTGAATGGGATAAATTACAAGAAATAGCATTAAAAAAATTGCATGATCAGGAAGCAATCTTAGTGATTGACCTTGATAATTATATAGGTATACAATCTAAAGAGGAAATAAACTATTTTAAGAATAACTTGAAAAGACCTGTATATTTTTTATCAAAATTGGAAACCTTATAATTTCTAAATCAAGTTATTAACAATTCTTGTAGAATAGAGATATTGACTTATTAATTCTATGATCTTTTAGTAATTCCAATTATTATGATTAAAAATCAATAATCTAAACATCTCAAATTATTTTTAAGACTTATCTGCTTAATATCCCCAAATTCGATAAGTTGTAAGATCTAAATAAAAGACTGAGGATTTCAAACTATAATGGAATTGTTCCAGGTTTTTTGGGACGGCCAAAAGAAACTTTTTTTAGAATTCAAAAAAGAAGAAAATGAAAAAGAATTTTATCTCCGCCATAATATAAAGCGTTTAAATATACAATTTGAAATTTCAAAAGAAGAAGTATTATATAAAGAGCCTCCTTACCTTATTTCTATTAAAAATCTATATCATTCAGGAGAAACACTTGCTTTTACTATTGATTTAGATTTAATAAATAATCATGACGATCTTCAAATTAAAATTATAAGAATACTAATATTTCTAAACTCCGGTCAAAGAATTGAGCATTCCTTCAGAGAAACCTTTAAAGTATCTGAAATCGAATTTAATGAAGATTGTTATATAGGATTCGAATTTGAGGATTTAAACTTACACAAAAATCTAAGGAGTACATTTACCCAAGAAAAAATATATGAAGAAATTAAAACAGACTCTAATAAAAGCGAACATAAAAGAACGGTCGTGTATGAAAAAAAAAGAATTGAAAATATCCCCGAAGATTTCTCGATTGTTTCAATGGTTAATGAAAGCAATAAGACATTAAAGAATATAGAAGAACAAATAAAAAATTTAGCAGTTATATTAAAAAATATGAGTTTCAATAATACTCAGTATCTCCCCCCCATTCCTGCTAAAAGGAGTCAGGAACCAGGTATAGAAAGAATAAGAAAACCTCCTTCTAATTATAGCTTACTTCAAAGTGGAGCTCCTTCAGCAAAAATTTTAGTAATTAAAGAAATGAAATCTATTTTTCAAAATTCTCTTGATGAAAATAGTGAAATTAATATAAAAGACATTTTAAAGCCTATGAGTGAAGAAGAACTAAAAGCTATTACCCTTTCTGATGAAGTTTTAATGGAGAAAGAACAAAAATCTATAAAAAATCAAATCAAAAGATTAAAAAATAAAACAAAGAAACCACTTGAGTTGGAGAATTTAAAAAAGCCGGAATAAATCTTTTTTCATCCTCTTCTTACAATAAAATAAGACTACAAATATTTTTGAATTATTATTATCCAAATAATTAGGGATAAATCTTTTTCTTAAATCCAATATTAAATTATTATTAGGATTTGTTAATTCAATTGAGGTTAAAAAAATTTTATTAAACTATTTTATAGGAACAGCAGGAAGTGGAAAATCTACACTTACAGGAGAATTAAAAGAGTATATTATAACTCGAGATCCAGAAATATCTGTTATTACGATAAACCTAGATCCGGGTGTAAAGATCTTATCCTATACTCCTGATATAGATATCCGAGATTACATTATTCTTGAAGAAGTAATGGAACAATATAATTTAGGTCCTAATGGAGCTATGATCCTAGCTTCTGATTTGATGGTAAATAATCTAGATGACTTAAAAGAGGAGATAGATGATTTTAATCCGGATTGGATTTTAGTAGATACAGTGGGGCAATTAGAGCTCTTCGCTTTTCGTGAAACTGGGCCATTGATCGCAAGTGCTTTAGGATTTGGTTCAATACAGCGAGCAGTAAGTTTTCTTTTTGATTCAAATTTTGTATTAAGACCAAACGGTTTTATATCTACCTTACTTTTAGCAGCTTCTGTACAATTCCGGTTTAGAGATATACCTCAAATTAATATTCTATCTAAATCAGATTTATTAGATGTCGATCAAATTGATATGATTGTTAATTGGAGTCAAGACTTCAAAGCATTAGAAGAATCCACTAGTGAGAGAGAAAGTGGATTGATCAGGGAATTATCGATGTACTTATCGGAAGTGTTTATCCAAATGGGGTCAACTGCAGAATTAATTCCTTGTTCAACGAAAGAAGAAAATGGGCTTGATTTATTATTTGGATATTTACAAAGGGTTTTTGATTCAGACAAATCTAGATTTTATTAATAGTATTCCATAATATCAATTATAAACTCAGTAAATTTAACTAATTATCATGAAAATAATTGGTCCAATTGCGGGAATAGGATCCAGATTGAAGCCTTTTACATTAAGTAAGCCAAAAGCATTCTTAACAGTTGCAGGTAAAACAGTTCTAGATCATATGCTTATTAAATTTAGTAAGACTTTTGACTCAGATACTGAGTTAATTTTAATTGTAGGCTATAAGAAAAGACAAATAATAGATTATATCAAAAAACAGTACGATGACAGATTCAAACTTACATTTATTGAGCAAATTCCAAGAGGATATGAAGAAGGAATACCATATTATTGGGGTTTGGGGGAAGCAGTATATTTAGCACATTCAAGATTCAAAAAAACAGAGTCAAAAAACCCGAAAGATGATAAAAGAGACGGATCTCTAATTTTTTTGGGTGATATGCTTCCTCTAGATGAGTACTCTTATTTGATGTATAAATATTGGGAATCCGATGTTGATGGAATAATTACTGTAATGAAAGTTCCTAAAGAAGATGCAAGTTCTTATGGTATTGTGGCATTAAATGAACATAATCTGATAGAGAAATTAGTAGAAAAACCTAAAGAATATATATCTAATTTGGCTATCGCAGGAATATATTCCTTTTCAAATACTGCAACATGGGCACTTTTCAAAAATCTTAAAAAATATCTGGATCAAAGAACTGATGAGTCGAAGGAAATTTATATGACAGATAGTTTACAAGATCTTGTAGAACAAGGATTCAATATCGCTGCAGTTGAATTAAAACAAGGGTTCTTAGACTTTGGGCGTCCTTCTGAACTTTTGAAGGGCAATAAATACCTTTTGGAACAAAACTTTAGTAGAGCAGATGATTTTCAAAAATATAATATAATTGTAGAGAGAGCGTTCTTAAAGAATCCTTGTTTTATAGGGAAAAATTCTAAGATTTTAAATTCTGTAATTGGTCCTTATGTCTCAATTGGTGATGAATCTTACATTGAGAATTGTATCTTAGAAAATTGCGTTATAGAAACGAAAGCTTATCTTAACAATATAATCTCTAAAAATTCAATTATTGGCAACAATGTTAAAGTTGAAAATATCAGTAAAGAAAATTTGATTATTGGAGATAAAAGCGCTTATTGAATTTTTTGCTAAAGGTGATATATAAAAACTTGGAAAATATGAATGATGACTTCTATATATTATAATTAAATATTAATTTTAGAAATATTAAAATACTACATAATAATAACAAGAAATTGAGAAGGTAATAAAAAAAAAAAATATGATCAAAAATGCCATATCATATCGCTTTTGATATTTCTCATAAGCCAAGAGGCAAAATTGATGAAAATCTTACTGAGCTTCGAGATTATCTAAATTCAAATGATTTTATTTGTTATAACTTTTTAGAAGTGCCTATTACTGAAGATTCTTTAACTCCTTATGATATTCTTGTTTTTGTATGCCCTGATTTTGCTAGACTATCTTCCTTGGAAATTACAGCAATTGTAAACTGGGTTAAGAATTCTGGAGGAGGTATATTACTATTATCACATGCAGGAGGAGATAGGGGGCGTGGAAGCAACTTATCTGAAATTTCAGAACAATTTGGAATTGCTTTTGAAAATGATCAAGTTTTAGATAATAGAATAAATTTAGGTTTAGAGAATATCCCTTTAATCTCAGCATTCAATATACCTCATCCAGTTACTAGTGGAATAAGTACTTTATGTTATAGATCAGGGTCATCTCTTTCTATTATAGGAAGCGGTGCTTTTTCTATAGCAGATTCGAATGAAACGTCTGAACCTTTTTCTTGTCCACTCATCTGTGTTTCTGAACCAGAAAAAGGAAGGGTTTGTTGCATTGGAAGTTATGAATTATTTAGGGATAAAATAGGAGGAGGTTTTCAATGTAATGATAATCTCCAATTAGCATTAAATATTTTTAAATGGCTTGTTTCTGATTATCGAATGGATATAAGAGCTAATTTAGATGTACCTGTACCAATTCCTCAATCATCTGTTACCTCACAAAAAATACCAAAAGAACCAGAATTATCATCTGCTTATGTTTCTACAGAGAAAAGAACAATAGACATAGATTTTTCAATGAAGATTTCTAAAAAAAGTGAATTAGTGGAGTTATTAAAAATATTTCAAAATCAAATTAATACTATCCAATCCACAATAAATAAATTAATTGAAAAAGCAATTAATTCAGAAGATGAAATTTATGAAATGAAAAACTCAGAACTTCTACAAAATTCCACCAATCCTGAACCAATCTCACCAATTCAAAATTCAACATCTCAAGTTGATGAAAAGTCGAGTTCTGAGTTATTGATAAAAGAGGAACCTACTTTAACTGCTTTACCTCCGAAACCAGATAGTTTAAAAAAAGAAGAATCTAAATCAGAAGAACCTTTAGAACCCCCCCCTACACTTAAAAAGAAAGGTAAAACTAAAAAAGAATTAAGAGATGAAAAACATGGCCTAGAAACGAAAATGACTTCTGTCCAAGATTTAATGAAATTCATTGATAAAAAACATACATCGGGAAAACTGAATAATAATGAATATGAAAAAAGATCAAAGAAACTACAGGGCGATTTAAAAAAAACGAAAAAAAGGATAAATATAATCAATAAGCTTTTAGAAAAGTAAGTTAAATATATTATTCGCTTGATTGCATTGATGAATTATTAGGATGAATCATAAATCTGGAAAGCTTTATTTTATCACATCTGTTATGAAGCATGTCTCTACGATCTTTACGCCTTTTATTGGGGAAATCTTTTCTTCAATTAATGGATTAAATTTCTCAATTGATTCAATTTCTACTTTCATAAATAATCCACAATCCCCAGAAAGTCTCCAAATATTCGTTATTTCTTCAATTTCTAATAACTCTTTCAAAATCCTTTTAATTTCTTTGAAATCCGGTTCCACTTTTACTGTTGCTCTAGTACGCGGTTTATTATCGATGCGATATTCAATAGTAAATCTTTTAATGATTCCCTCATCACTCAATTTTTTAACTCTTCTTCTAACTGTTGCTTCAGTTTTCCCTACATTCTGAGAAATATCATTAAAAGACATCCTACTATTTTCTTTTAGTAGTTCCAAAATTTTAAGGTCAACAATATCCATTATGTTTTAATCACGAATTGAACTTTTTATTCTTTTTTATAAATAATTTTTTTTAATTATTAAATATGATGAATAATTTATCAACTTTTAGTTGATTAAAACTTCAATTTTATTCTTTTTTTGCAAAATTTTGTTTATATTATTACAACCCTATGTCAATAAAACCTTAAATAAATTTATCAATCTATTAATATTCATCTCCAAATTTTCTTTTTTCACCAATTCAAATTAGTTATTCAAAAAAATATGAATTGGTTGGTTTGATGATTTTGAGATTATAAGTTATTTTCTAAATAAATAAAAAAAGAAGCAAAAAAAAATATTCCTTTATTTTCGTTTCGTTAATAACACTAGAATAATACCAAGAACTCCGATTCCACCAAGAACTCCTCCCGCTATTGTAAACATGAAGAAGATATTATTACCTAACGTGTAACTGTCTGTTGGAAGATTTCCAAGATTTTGTATATTATTTAACACAAAATTATCTCTGATATTAACGACCCATGTTAAGATTTCATCCAATTGAGCATAACTTAATGAAGCATTATAATAGTTAAGACCTATTCTTACTACTGCAGTATCATAGTATTCTTGTATGAAATCATATGCACTTTCACTTTTTATTGCGTTATACCAGTATGACATACCTTTCCAATTAACTAATGAATAATCTTCGTCTTGATTCCATATCATATATGCTGTAAATTCATCAATATTGGATTTGGTTGGAATACCTAATTCCCATCCACTAATAGAAGATAATCCTTGAAATGGGCCAATATCCAATCCATTCACGTAGAGAGCACCATCTGCCCATTGACGATAGAATTCAAATTGTGCATATGTCCACATCCTAGTACGGGTATAACTCCAAGTAATTGCAGGAGTGATATTATATCTGAATGTATTAAACAACCAATTATTTATCAAGGTTAATTGATCCATATCTATGTTAAAAGCTGTGATAAGTTCAGTCTGAGCAGTTGAATCTCCTTCATACGCGTCAATCCATTTTATAATTCCATCTCGATCTATAAATGATGAGGTGTTTAATGGGTTAAGGAGAGCGAGTGCTGTCGCTAGTGAGATATTTGATTTTGAGGGAATGCCAATTTCAAATGGTTCTACATCTGCTCCTAGGTCAAGTCCTTCTGGTATATACGTACCATTAGCCCATTGTGCTGCATATATAATGTCAGAATAATCTGATATTGGTATTCCAGCTCCTATTGGTGCGGGGAGAGGATAAATAAGATCAACTAGATTGTTTCTTACAAGCCCAAATAACCAAGAATAAATCCTATTTGTTGAGGCATTATTTAAGTTAAATGTAGTTTTTAGTGCATTTTGGATTGATAGAGATCCTTGGTACGCATCGAACCATTTCAAAATCCCCTCATCGTTAACAAATGATGAAGTATTCAAGGGATCCCAAAGATTAATCGAAGTAGTATAATTTATGTTTGTCGGAGTATTTCTACCTACTTCTAAACCTATTGTGCTAGAGGGGATATATTCACTAAAATACGACAAATCGAATCCATTCGATATCCAAGTACCATTAGCCCATTGATCATAAAAGACGCGATCTGCATATGTCTCAAGGTCCATTGGAGCGTAGTCATTTTTAATGATAACATCCCATAAATACGTAGTAATGTAAGCAGAAAAGTTTTGAAGCTGGCCAGATGACCAATTACATTCATAAACAGTTTCCATTAAAGATCTATTTGTTCCAATATCTGCCTTAGCGTTATAGTAAAATTCGAGCCAATCTAAAAGCCTAGTTCCATATGTAGTATCTTGTTGCACTCCAGGATATAAGGTACCGCTAATATCTCGTCCACCTAATAAATAACCAATACTAATGGGGGTGTAGTTAAGACTTTCTGCACCTCCTGTCATATATTCTGAAATTCCTTCTATTGGAGTAACGTAATCGTCTTGAAATGTATAACTGTTGAAGAATACCTCCCGTGCAAAAGCTCGTGTAGTTTCATTATTCTCTCTAACATCATCTACAGTATGAAACATAGCAGACGCCGCTCGGGATGCGTTAATATAATCTGGCAAAAGTTCAATTGTTACATTTTTAAGATATCTTAAAGTTGCGGGTATACCATAAACTAACACAAAGCCCTGTTCTAATTCAGTAATGTGCTCGTCGTGTATTGCTGGAAGAACACTATAAATTCCTAAGCCTAGATAATTAGCTTCTATATCGTCGTTAACGTCCTCTTCTAGCGCAATTAAAAAATGCGGGAATTGTGAAGAAACCCCATCACCTAAATATGCTTTTATGAACAATCCAGTAGGGATAAGTCCGATTCCAACGAGTAATAGAATTAATGATAAGTTTATTTTAGATTTGTTTAGCATAATAAATATTTTGAATTGTATAATATTATTAAATATTTCCACTGAATTGACAATCAATTCTTTTATTGAAAATCGTCTAATTTTAATAATGCAATATAATTTATGCTAATGGGATCTTTATTGCGAAAAATCTTTTTTTATAAAAAAAAACTTTTTAAGGAGTCTATATTAAAATGATTAATTATGCAGAAACTAACAATTGTGAAATTTTTTCTACCCTTTTTAATTGTGGCTAGTATTTTTTCCGGACCTGTATATAACTTGTTAATGTTCTTGAATATCGGGATTCTTGAATCTCATTGGTCTCTTTATTATGATCCCATATTTCTTGCTAATTTGATGGCTTTAAGTTTTATTCTATTTACAGTAATCTTCATTGTTTCAACAAGATGGATCGACAAAATACTAAAAGACCAGTTCATTATCATAGGGATACTATTAATTGGTTTTTGTAGCATTTTTGCTAGTTTAATTTGGGTATGGGAAATTGTCTTAATGGTATTTATTATTACTGGCGTAGCAACCGCTTTCGTAATGCCTATGCTTATTAAATATACTTCTAATATAGTACGGAAGAAATATCAAAATAGCCGATATACATTAATCTTACCGTTAGGTGCATTATTTTGGATTATGATTTCATACGTACTATTTACTTTTATTGGTGTACATTGGAGATTCTTTTACTTAATTTCGGGAGTTATCAATATTTTATCATCACTAGTTTTTGTCTTCATTTAACATCATACTTTAAATGATTATTATATAATAAATCCAAAATTAAAAATAAGCAAAAGATAGATATCATTATTTTTTTCTTAACTATGATAAAAATCATAGTTAATACTTAAGAGATATAATATTAATATTATCCTTAATATTATTATTTTATACATCAATTCTTTCAATTCATCATGAAAATGTTGGAGGGGTAAAATAATGTCAAATGAAATCCCAGACAATGTAAAGGAATCATTAAAATCTATTGGTCTTACCGATTATGAAATTTCAATATATCTCACATTAATAAGTAAAGGACCTATGGATGCTAGAGAACTTTCCGATGCTTCTGGTGTCCCATATTCGAGAATTTATAACATACTAACTCAACTTGAGAAAGAGAAAATGTGGATTATCAAAGAAGAAGAATCGAGACCTAGCCGTTATTTTGCAAAAAGTCCTGATGAGGCATTGATTATTGCGAAGAAACAATATAGTGATAGTTTTAATGAACATTCAGGTAGAATTATTAATACATTAACACCAATTTATCAATCTCATGATACTCCAATTAAAATCGCACTCTATATTCATCGAGGGAGGGATGTTTGTATTAATAAAGCATTATCTTTAATAAATTTGGCAAAGAACTCGATTTATCTTGTCTCTACAAAATATGAATTTATGGAAGTGTTCTTTGAGGATATAAAAAAAGCACGAGCGAGAGGTGTAATTGATTTAAGACTTCTTATAGAAGCTAAAGCTTTAGACGATAAAAAATTCCGTGCCTTAATAAAAAAATACGATTCTCTTTGCGAGATAAGATGGAGAGATCAAATCTTTGGAAGTGCAGTTATTATAGATGAAGGAGAAGATGCTTTTATTATGCTTTCGGAGAGTTTTTTCCCCAAAAAAATGTCATATTTTGGTGTTTTAACCGATCATGTAGCTTTTGGACCTGCTTCTTTATATTACTTTGACTACCTTTATAAAACAGCAAAAGAAGCAGATATTGATTAAGATTCGATAAGAACATACTAAAACTTAACCTATTATTTTATACTTATTGCCTTTTCTGGACAGACTTCTACACATTTATAGCAACGTGTACAGACTGATGGCCATATTGCTGTTATTTTCCAATTTTGTGGATCATATATATTATTCTCTTTATATTTTAAATCTTCGTGTCTTAAAAACACGCAAGGATCACATACATTAAGACATTTAGCACAATCTCTTGGATCCACATTTCCTTTAGGACCACATTTTGAATAGTCAATTTTAATCTTAGTTTTTCCCATATTAACACCTAAAAATGTCCATTAAATCCATAGAATTCTTTCCTAGGTATTAGTTTAAGAGCATCATGCTTGCATGCATGACGACAAACTCCACAACCAAAACACTTATTATAATCTACTATAACTCTGTTTATTGATGGAATATATCTTAAAGCATTCCATTGACACATTGAAACGCATTGCTTACAACCCTGACAGTTATCTTGATTTAAATCAATTATATATTCAGATTTAGACATAATCATTAAATCAAAATCATTTCTTAGACGCAGAGCACCACATTCAGGACTTTCACAGTTGCATATAGCATTTATATATGGAAAAGGCTGATACCAAACCGTAGCTACTAATCCATTCTTATTATGTTGCTCCATTCTTTCTACAGCTTCTTCCCTTGATATTCTATGTGCTCTCTCTTTTGGAATGAATCTTGGAAGTTTTTCCAAAACTTCTGAAAGTACTCCAAAATTAATACAAGATTGATAATTTATACCACGTTGCATTTTACGGCACATACAATAGGTCTCAACAATAGGTTCTGCAGCTAATTGTGAAAGTATGATTTGAGCATCTTCCATTGGGATAACCTGTCCAATATGACCATCTGCTCTAATAGGATTTGGATGTCTCACAGTTCCATGAATCATTCGCTCAACAGTCTTCCGTAGTATTTTTCCAATTACCGGCATCTGTAATTTGTATCCCAATCCTTTAGAAGATAATCCTGCTATTTTTCTAATATAAACAGCTTCAAAATTCATCCATTGTTCAGTAAGATATTCTTTTAAATTATGCTCATCAGCCAGTTGATTTGAATAATTTTTTGCATTCATGTACCATTTCTTACCAATTCCATGTTTCATACACCACTTACACATTTTTAATTTCCCCTAAATTTCTTATAATAATTTTTACTTTATTTTAGATTCAATTTAAAATAATATAAAACTTATAATTTTTAAAATTAGGTTTAAGATGTCCAAAATGTTCTTAAATGTTCCATCATCCCCGATATCGAATGGGCAATAGAAGATAATATCATCTATGTATTACAAAGTAGACCTATTACAACATTAAGAGAATAAGATTGGAGGGAGTTTAAAAAAAGATAAAAATTTGATTATTTTAAAAAAGTTCGCTTACCTAAATAAATAAATAATTCCGATAACTCAAAAAGCGTTAAGGGCATCACTAACTGAGCCATACTTGTACGCAAGTCCTCTTTATCCTTCCCTGCTAGGATTAATTTTCTTATATCTTCAACATAGTCATCCATATTCAAGAATAATATTTCAATTTTATCTACTCCAGTTAACTCTTCGATATCCTTATCCAAATGCAGCTCTACATCATTAAGTAACCCTAATTTTAATTTAGGGCTCAAATCATACTTAATAATAAGACGATTCATCTCTTCGAGAATTATATTTAAGCTTAAGTTCCAATCAGCATTCTCTTTATATTTTGGGATCAAAATTTCACTAATTATTACTTCAAAAAGCGTAGTTGGTGCTTTTTTATCAAAATCAACTTCTGTACCATTACTTAATTGAAGCTTTTTTATCTCTGACATATCAAATCTCAACTTAGTTGATTATTTTTGTTAATTCTTAATAATTAATGGACTACGATATAATAAATATTTTTATACTGAAAATCATGTGAAAAATTCTAAAGAGAAATGGACAATTATGTAAAGTTAAATAATACGATTCTGAAAAATTGTTTTAATAAAGTTAATTAAAAATCATCCAATGATTTCACATATGAATAAATTCGAAAAAGCTCAACAATTACTCCAAGATATAAATGTAGATGGTTGGCTAATAGTTTATATCAATGAAAATAGTGATATTCATTCTCGATATTTATTAGGTGTCGGTTCTCACGCACCCCACGTTATTTTTATTGCTGCTGATGGTAATCATAAAGTCCTTCCCGTAGTTATGGAAGCAAATATGATTAAAAATTCTCTTAAAAAAAAAGGAGTAGACGCAGCGGTAATTCCTTATAATACTACAAGCAACTTGATTGAGAAATTAAAACTTTTAATAAAAAAACCTAAGATAGCTCTCAATTTTGGAGAAAATATCTTTATGGAAGACACCACATCATATGCTGATTATTTACCATATGGTACTCTACTGGCATTAAAAAAGTTAGCACCAAGTACAGAGTTTATTTCAGCTGCACCTATCATATATGAACTTAGGAGTGTTAAGTCAACGGAAGAATTGAAAGATCTGCGGAATGTTTGTAAAGCTACCATTGAATTGTTAGAAACTGTTCCAGACTTTGCAAAAGTGGGTATGACGGAACGAGAAATAATGGCAAAATTAGAATATAAATATGCTAAAGTTGGTAAACCTTCTTTTCCGGCAATTGTGGGAACCGGGGAACATTCTGCTGATCCTCATCATAACACCTCTGATAAAAAAATAAACCCAGGACCGCTCCTTATTGATACAGGAATGCAAATTGATGAAATGTGTTCTGATATCACTTGGACTTATTGGGTAGGCAATAAACCTTCAGAAGAATTTATTGATGCATATAATGCACTTTATGAGTCTAAAGAAGTTGCAAATAAATACTACACGGACGGTACTTCATGTCGCTTACCAGCGATAAAATGTCGTGAGTATTTAGCCGAAAAAGGATATGATCATGAAAAACTTTTCTTTCATGGTTTAGGTCATGCATTAGGTTTCGAAGCTCATGGTGTTGGTCCTCGAGTAAGCTCAAAAGCTCCTGAAACAAGTATCCTTAAAGAAAATATGGTATATACTAACGAACCTGGATTCTATTGGATTGGAAAATGGGGGATAAGATTAGAAGATGATCTTATAGTTGGGAAAGAAAAATGTGAACAAGTAACCTACAACCATAAAGATCCACTTCTAATTTAACTTGCTTTATTTTGAAACTCAGGTCTTAAAAATTCCAATTTTTATCTAATCTTTATTTTGCCACTAAAATTCTTAATTTACTGCTAAATAAATCTAATTCACCTTTTTAGATCATCAAAACTTATTTATAATATAAAATCTAATTTGAATCTTATAAAATGAACTCAGATGTCAAAATTAAAATAATTATTTCTATTTTTTTAGGAACTATTTTCATTTCGCCTTTTTCGCCTTTCAAATCTCATAAATTTGATTTAAATGTTGATCAAGATGGCCGAAATTTAAAAAACTCAAACTACTGGGAATTGACATCTCCAATTGAAATTGATAATGCGGGAACAAATAATTGGACCTGGGCTGAAAGACAACCGTGGTTTGGAGGCGGTAATGGGACTCAGATCAATCCTTATATTATTGAAAATGTCACTATTGATGTTGATTATAACTTTGAATATTGTATTAATATACAGAACTCCAACATATATTTCATAATTAATAATTGTACAGTCTCGAAAGCAAACATAACAGGGATTTTCTTAGGAAATGTGAGTAAAGCAAAACTTATTGATAATAAAGCCGTAAATAATGATTACCTAGGCCTAGACTTAGAGGGTAGTAACAATAATGTCATTATGAGAAACAATTTATCAGATAATAATGGAGGAGGTATTGGATTAGAAAATTGTAATGTTAACTTCATTTTTAATAATACAGTAAATTCCAACGATGGTTACGGTATTTTATTAGTAAATTGTGATAATAACGATATTTCAAATAATACAGCATCTTATAATAGTCAGTATGGGATCGGTATTGGAGATAGTCATTATAATAATATATCAAGAAATATAGCAAAAGATAACTCAATGGGAGGAATTGGCTTAAATATTAGTCATTTTAACTCAATTATTAATAATACTGTAAATTCCAATGATGGTTATGGAATCGGTTTATTAGAAAGTAATAATAATCTATTTCTCAATAATATCGCACGAAATAATATAATAGATGGAATTACTTTAGGATATTGCTCATATAACACAATTTCGAATAATTTAGCAAATGATAACGTAGGGCATGGATTAAGTATAGCTTGGAGTGATAATAATCTTGCTATAAATAATACTTTGAATAATAATGATTTTCATGGCTTAATTTTATGGCAAAGTGATTATAATAATGTTACTGGAAATCATGCGAATCAGAATGATGACATGGGAATATGGATAACAGGAGATTATAACGATATCGAGGAAAATACAGCTAAATTTAATAGATTGAATGGGATTCATGCTCAAACTAGCCAAAATAATATTATTTCAGAAAATATCGTATCGGATAATCTTGAATTCGGAATTAAAATTGTTGGTTGTTCTAATACACTAATTTCAAAAAATGATGCACGTAGAAATTTTAATGGAATAGGTTTAGAAAGTAGTCACTACAATTCAGTTTTTAACAACATAGCAAATAATAATGATGCAGATGGGATAACATTAGGAGGTTGTAGTTATAATGTTATTTCTACAAACAACTTAAATAATAATCCTACAGGAATATATCTTGATGGAGGTGGTAATAACCAATTTTTAAATAATACAATAAGCAATGGTGGATATGGTGTGGGGATATGGCGGGCAAGTGATAATATCATCTCGGAAAATTCTATAGAAAACATGGATATTGGAATTTATTTAGAATCATGTTATAGAAACACTATTAACCTGAATACAATTAGTGACAGTAATATTGGTATTTATCTCGATCTTGGTCATTCAAATAGAGTTTATAACAATTATTTTAACGGAAATAATCAAAATATTGTTAACTTAGAAATTCCACCGATACCTATACCTCTTATTATTGGAATTCTATTAGCGATAATAGCGATTCCAACCGGCGTGGTTATTGTAAAAAGGAAATCTTCAAGGATTAGGAGAATCTCGAAAGATGTAATTTTGGAAGAAAAAGTCATAAAGGATAAAAAAATAGCTGTTCCTGTGGAAGAAGTTTTCGTAGAAGATGTATTTGTGCCAGAAGAAGTTCCTATCAAGGAAGCATTTACCGAGGAAGAAGTCATAGAAGAAGAAGCAGTAACTTCCGAAGAGGTTCCAGTAGAAGAAGAAATTATAGAGGAAGAGGACATAGAAGACGTTGTCACTCCCGAAGAAATTCCCTTAGAGGAAGAAATAATAGAGGAAGAAACAGTCATTACTGAAGAAATTCCCATAGAAGAAATAGAGTTTACTAAGGAAGAAATCCCTATAGAAGAAGAAGTTATTGAAGAAAAAATTGTTGTTTCTGAAGATATTTCTAAAGAAGAAGAGGTTGTGGAAGAAGTAGTTACTACTGAAGAGATTGCCTTAGAGGAGGCAGTTATTGAAGAAGAACCAATTGGTTCTAAAGAAATTCCCATAGAAGAAGTTATAGAAGATAATAAAGTTACCACGGAAGAAATTCCTTTAGAGGAGGAAGTTATTAGGGAGAAAGTTGTCGTTCCTGAAGAAATTTCTATAGAAGAAGTCATAGAGGAAGAAATAACGCCCAGAGCTCCTCTTACATTTGAGAAAATTGTACTTACCCATACACTCAGACATGCAATGGGCATAACTTCAATAGCTATATCTCCAGATAATAAAAATATTGTAAGCGGTTCGAAAGATACATTAATAAAAATCTGGGATCTAAATACTGGTAAACTCGTGAGAACTCTCAGAGGCCATAAGAAATACATCAACTCCGTGGCAATTTCATCTGATGGAAAATATATTATCACGGGATCAAATGACAAAACTGTAAAGGTTTGGGATCTCTATACTGGTGAGCTAATTAAAACTCTTACGGGACACACATTTTATGTCTTATCTGTAGCGATCTCTCCTGACGGTAATTATATTGTAAGTAGCTCTTTTGATAAAGAAATTAAAATATGGGATTTCTCGACAGGGGAACTTTTAAATTCAATTAAGGGGCATAGAAAAGAAATTAGTTCAATTGCAATATCTCCGGATAATAAATTTATCGCAAGTGCTTCAAATGATAAAACCATAAAAATCTGGGACCTAAAAACTGGAGAACTCATCATCACAATAAGTGGGTATAACAAAAATGTCACTTCCGTAGCTTTTGCTCCGAACGGAAGCTATGTAATTAGCGGTTCAAATGATAAAACTATAAGAGTGTGGGATGTTTCTAAGGGACAACTTATTAGGACTCTTGAAGGGCATACATTTTATGTATCATCCGTAGCGATTTCTCCAGATAACAATTATATAGTTAGTGGATCATTCGATAATACTGTTAAGGTATGGGATTTTTCGACTGGAGAACTTATAACAACACTTGAGGGCCATAAAAAAGAATTAAGTTCAGTAGCTATTTCTCAAGATAATAAATTCATCGTGAGTAGTTCAAACGATAAAACAATAAAAATTTGGGAAATTAGATAACAAAGAGTCTAGTTTTTAACTGAAAATCACTCTTTTTTAGCAAGATTCTATCCATAATCAATATTTATTATTAATTTTTAAAAATAATATTAAGGAGAATTAAGGAAAGAAGTAGAAAAGCTCGGAAAACATGATATTCAAAATTGCAAAAAGAGGAGACGTATTTATCTAATAACAGGGTTAAGGGTTGAGGTATTTTGCCGATTCAACGGCATTAGGTATAAGAATATATTTTAGTATCATGATATTCCGATCT
>JAEOTV010000137.1 GCA_016839635.1 Promethearchaeota archaeon
ATGAAGGATGTCTTATCCCTAATATTAAAGGATTAGATAACTGTCCTAAAGGACATTCTGGATATCATAAAATGTTTTTCCCTCTTTTTGCAAAATTAAATAGTGATCCAATTAATCAGAGGGATATTAGTGATCTAAAATATCTGAATGAAGGTCTAGTAAGAGTAGCTAGTACAGCCAAAAAAAACGACTCTTTAGAATATGAAATAAGGAGAGTAGAGAATTTAAATGAACAAAACATTAACATAAAAGGATTATTAAATTGGAGTCCGATATACTTACCAATACCAGAAAAGTATTTAATAAAACGGAATCTCCAAATCCAAGATCTACCCTCTCCTATATTATAAAGACTAATACCTATCAAGAAACCTTACTCATAATTTAGAAAAAGTAAAATTAAGAATTCCCCCTTTTCTTTTCTTTTCAAGAGAAATTCTTCATAAATTTAAAGAATAATTAATATTATTAATATTAAGTAAGAATATGACAGGGAATGATAAATACGACAAAATTATTAGGTTAAAAGATGGAATAATATTAGATTATTATTCCAATTATTCATCTCCCCACCTCTTAATATCACTTTCGATACCAATTTGATCAAGAATCCTCCCAACAGTATGATCGAGAAGATCATCAATGGATACTGGATTAATGTAATACGAGGCTACTGGTGGAGCAATTATAACACCTAGCCTTGCTAATTTTAACATATTCTCTAAATGTATAGGACTAAATGGACTTTCTCTTACAATTAGAATTAGCTTACGATTTTCTTTTATTGTAATATCCGCAGCTCTCGTGATTAAATTGTTAGAATATCCATTAGCAATTGCTGCTAAAGTTTTCATAGTACAAGGGACAACGATCATTCCATCAGTTATATAAGATCCACTAGAAGGTGGAGCAGTTAAATCATTTACATCATAATAATTTGTAGCTAATTGTTGGAGATCAGTAATTCTTATATTAGATTCACTTAAAAGGACTTGTTTAGCCGCTTTAGATATTATTAATTCAGTTTTAATATTTTTTTCTTTCAAAATATTTAATAATTTAACTGCAATTGAAATACCTGAAGCACCAGTTATGGCAATAAGAATCATAATTCTCACAGATAAATGATTGTAAATTTAAATTTCTTCTAAGTATTAATTAATTAGGAATAATAATTATTTTTTGTATTAATCGTAAAAATGTATAACAAATAATTCATTTCTAAGAAAAAATCGATTGTTGATTATGAGTGGATATAATTCTGAAATCTCTGGTTTTTATAACTTAACTATAAAAAATCGCAGAGAAATATTATCTGAACTTATTAAGTTTAATGAAAAGGAGATAAAACTTCTAGAGAATTTTGGATACTTTTCAGAGGCTCAAATGGATACATTAATAGAGAATGTTATTGGTTCTTATCAATTACCAATGGGGATTGCATGTAATTTTAAAGTGAATAATAAGGATTATTTGATCCCTATGGTTATTGAAGAACCATCAGTTGTAGCGGCAGCTTCAAATGCAGCTAAAATCGCTAGAAAACATGGAGGTTTTCATTCCGATAATGTTCAATCAATAATGATATCTCAGATTCAAATAACTAATGTTGGGGATATTGAATCTGTTAAAAGAAAATTAGAAGAAAATAAGGAACTCATTTTAAAATATGCAAATGAAAAAGATCCACTCTTAGTAGAATTAGGAGGGGGCGCTTTTGATTTTGAAATACGAGAATTAACCACGAGAAAAGGAGAGATGTTGATTGTTCATCTATTAGTTGATGTTCTAGATGCCATGGGAGCGAATGTGGTAAATACTATGGCTGAAACCATTAGTCCGTATATAGAAGAAGTATCTGGAGGTAAGATCTATCTCAGAATTGTATCCAATTTGGCAACTTATCGAATAGCGAAAAGTAAAGCTACGTTTGATAAGGAATTATTAGGTGGAGAAGAAGTTATAGAAGGAATCTTAAATGCATATGAGTTTGCGCTTGCAGATCCATATAGAGCAACAACTCATAATAAAGGAATAATGAATGGAATTATAGCTTTAACGATGGCTACAGGAAATGATACCCGCGCTATTGAATCTGGGGCACACGCATATGCTGCATTAAGTGGACAATATTCTCCATTAACCAAATTTGAAGTTGATTCAGATGGAAATTTAGTAGGAAAAATAGAAGTCCCTCTTGCTTTAGGGATCATTGGAGGGATGACTAAAATACATCCCATGGCTCGATTAGTTTTAAAAATTTTAAATATTAAAACTGCTAATGAGCTATCTCAAGTAGCAGCAGCACTTGGTTTAGCTCAAAATGTGGCTGCATTAAGAGCCTTAGCTTCAGAAGGAATCCAAGAAGGTCATATGGTTCTACATTCGAGAAATATTGCAAAACTTGCAGGTGTTCCTGAAAATTTAATAGAAAAAGTTGCAAAAAAGTTAGTTAAAGATAAGAAGATTAGAGTTGATTATGCAAAAGAAATTTTAAAAAGAATGCTTAATAATGAAAACCTTTAGTTTTATAAAATTTGTTTCTGTAACTCAACTTATTAGTCAAATAGATTATAGGAATTAATTTTTTGAGCTGAAAAAAATTCATGGGATTTAGAGAATATATAAATAAAATTGATGAAGAAGGTTTTCTTCGAAATGTTGAAATTGAAGTATCAAAAAAGTTAGAGATTTCAGGAATTTTAAAAGAAATTGAGCCAACTCCCGTCATTTTTAATCATATTAAAGAATCAGATTTTCGTGTAGTTGGTAATGTTTTCTGTACTAAAAATGTAATTGCTTCATATTTCGGTGTTACTCCCTCAGAGCTTATACCAATGTTATCAAAAGCGATTACAGAACGTTCAGAACCAGAACTTGTTTCTAAAGCTCCTTGTCAAGAAGTCATCGAGTCAAGAGTTGATTTAGATACACTTCCAATCTTATTCCATTGCCAAAAAGATGGTGGAAATTATATTAGTTCAGCTGTTGTTATTGCTAGAGATCCTGATTATGGACAAAATATGGATTTTCATCGAGCAATGCAATTTTCTAAAGAAAAATTTTCTACCCGAATAGTTAGGGGGCGCCATTTTCATAGATTTTTAGAAAAAAATAGTGAATTAGATGTAGCTTTTTGTATAGGAAATACTCCTAACATTCTAATTGCAGGAGCAACTTCTGTAGATATTGGAGTCGATGAACTACAAATTGCAAATGCTTTAGAACCTATTAAAGTTGTTAAGGCAAGTTCAGTGGATCTTCTCGTACCTGCAGAAGCAGAATTCATATTAGAAGGTCGTGTTTATTTAGAAGAAAAACATTCAGAAGGTCCATTTGTTGATCTAACAGAAACTTATGACACGATTCGTGAAGAACCTGTCTTTGAAGTAAAAAAAATCACCCATAGAAAAGATGCGATTTGGCAAGCTTTATTACCAGGCGCACTTGAACATAAAATATTAATGGGGATGCCTCGAGAACCAACTATATTTAATAAAGTCAATGAAGCGGGAGTAAAGTGTATAGATGTAAATGTTAATCCCGGGGGATGTTCATGGTTACATGCAATAGTCCAGATTGATAAAAAAACAGATGAAGACGGGAAAAACGCGATATTTGGCGCATTTGCGGGGCATGGGAGTTGTAAACATGTTTTTATTGTTGATAATGATATTAATATCTATGATCCTCTCTCTGTAGAATGGGCGATGGCAACTCGCTTTCAAGGAGATAATAGGATGATTGTTAAAGATAAAGAACCGGGGAGCAGTCTAGACCCGAGCGCTGAACCAGGGACAAAGATGACAACGAAAATTGGTTTTGATTTAACTAAGCCGTTAGTAGTTAAAGGGAAAAGTTTTGACATCGCTGAATTCCCTAAAGTAGACATAAATAAATATTTAAAATAGTGGAGTCAATCAATATGAAATTAACATCTGAAGAACAAAATATGTTAGATGGTAAATATGGAAAAGCTGTTAAGAAATCTATGGAAATTTTAACAACATTAGGGGACATATTTGATGCTGAATATATGGTTAGGGTTTATGGTGTCCAAATAGCTGGTGTTTCCTATGCCAATTTAGGTGAAGCAGGATTGGAATTTTTGAACGAAATGGCTGAAGATGGTAAAGTTCGAGTTTTAACAACATTAAACCCCGCGGGGATGGATCGCGAAAATTGGGAAGCATTGGGGATTGATAAGGAATTTGCTAAAAATCAGAATCGTGCTATTGATGCTTTCGCTAGAATGGGTATAATTACCACATGTTCCTGTACACCATATTTAATTGGAAATACTCCGCATTTCAACCAGCATCTCGCTTGGGCTGAGAGTAGTGCTGTTTGCTATGCAAACTCAGTTATTGGAGCCCGAACTAATCGTGAAGGAGGCCCTAGTGCTCTTGCATCAGCTTTGACTGGAAAAACACCTTACTATGGATATCATTTAGATGAAAATCGTCATGGAGAAGTTTTATTTAATGTTAATGCACCCGTGAAGGGTACTGACGAATTTGGAGTATTAGGTAAAATAATTGGAGATAACTTGGTCGCCCTCGGCAAAAAAATACCTTACATAACTGGAATCTCTTCTGCAACTGTTGAAGAACTAAAATCTTTTTGTGCTTCAATCGCGACATATGGCGGAACAGCATTATTCCATATGGAAAGAATAACACCAGAGTATGATAAATATCCGAAACCTAAGGACATTATTTTAGAAATTAATCAAGATGATTTAGAAAAAACACGATCTGAACTTATTGATGATGATCTTGAAATTGATTTTGTAAGTATTGGATGTCCACATGCTTCAATTCACGAAATTGAAAAAATTGCTAGTTTATTGAAAGGAAAAAAAGTAAAAAAAGAATTTTGGATAACTACAGCACGACCTACAAAAAGAATAGCTGATGAAACCGGTTATTCTAATCTAATTGAAGATGCAGGAGCGAAATTTGCTGCAGATACTTGTTGTGTTGTTGCTCCAATTAAGGGGCGTTTCAAAGGAATAATGGTGGATTCAGCAAAAGCATGTTATTATGGTCGAGCTAAAAATAAATTCAAAGTGAAAATTGGTTCAATTGAAGAATGTGTGGAGGAAGCAATAAAATGAAGTTAGAAGGAAGAAAAATCTATAAAGGTACTGTTGAAGCAGAAGCTATTGTAACTAAAGAAGGGATCTCATTTTATGGTGGGGTTGATCCTGACACCGGGAAAGTAGTTGAGGTTGGACATGAACTTGAAGGCAAATCAATAACAGGAAAAGTTTTTGTTTTTCCTACGGGTAAAGGGTCAACAGTTGGCTCATATACTATGTATAGAATGAAGAAGAATAACATGGCTCCAGCAGCAATAGTTAATAAGCAAATTGATACTATAATAGCAGTAGGTTGTATTATCAGTGAAATTCCATGTGTTGACAAAATCGATATTAATAACATAAAAACTGGGCAAAAACTTATTGTTAATGGTTCAGAAGGAACAATCGAAATAAAAGAATAGTATTATTTTAGTATTTATGAAATCCTCAGCAATTGCTCATTCAAACATTGCACTAATAAAATATTGGGGTAATTGGGATAAGTTCTCCCCATCTCTAAATATACCTTTAAATGATAGTGTAAGCATGACAAAATATGGGCTTTCTGAAAATACTCACTTACAAACTCATACTACAATAGAATTTTCGGAAGAATTTAAGGAAAATGAGGCGATATTAAATAATAGCCAATTAAAAGGAAGAGATATGGAAAGAGTCCTAAAAATCGTTAATCCATTAAGAAAATTAAAAAAAAATGATTATAAATTCAAAATGATGAGTTTTAATGATTTTCCTACCCAAGCAGGTCTAGCATCTTCCGCAGCTGGTTTTGCAGCACTTACTATTGCTACAGCAAAAGCATTAAATTTGGATCTAACGAAGGAGGAATTGTCTACATTCGCAAGATTAGGTTCTGGTTCTGCCGTACGCTCAATTCATGGTGGATTTGTCTATTGGCATCAAGGTATATCCCATGAAACCTCTTATGCAGAAAAGATATGTAATCCAAATGATTTCGATATAAATGCAATTATTGCTGTAATTAATGAAGGAAAGAAGGATGTTACTTCTGATGTAGGTCATAAAATAGCAAAAACAAGTATTTTTAATGCATTAAGAGTTAAAAAATCACATGAGCAAGCTAAAGAAATCAAAGCTGCAATTCTAGATGATGATTTTAAGAAGGTTGGAACTATTGCGGAAAAAAATTGTATGTTCATGCATTCAGTAATGATGACCTCTGAGCCAGCTTTATTTTATTGGAGTCCAATTACTTTAAAAGTAATAAAAAAAGTGTTAAATTTGCGAAAATCCGAAAATTTAGATTGTTTCTTTACCATTGATGCAGGACCGAATGTCCACTGTTTATGCAGACCAGAAATCAAAGATTACGTTAAAAATTTAGTTGAAACTATCGAAGGTGTTAATAACACGATTCTTGTAAGGCCTGCTAGTGATTCTTATATAACAAATGAGCATTTATTTTAATATAGCTTATTATTGCTACCTTTCTTTATCCAACTTTTTAAATAGAGTTAAAAATTATTTAACTAAGTCATAGAATGAGATTTTTAAATAAATTCGATTATTTTAAAAATTAATTATATCAAACAAGCATAATTGGTGAAATATTTGGGAACTGGAAAAGGATACGGAAAGACCATACTTTTTGGTGAAATTTATTTCTTATATAAAAAATAAACGCTAACATTTTGTGGTATATGGTCTTCCAGCAATTGCATCAGCGTTAGGTTCAATTACGACTGCAGAAGTTAAATTAGTTAATGGTAATGGTTGGATAGTTGATGATCAACGATTTGCAACACCTGGATATAAAAAAAAAAAATTAATTGAGGCTGAGCAATCAATTAAAAATGTAATTGAATATTTGAGAGTGGATACCGAGAACCAAAAACTTAAAATAACATTTGCAGGGGATTTGATTGCTGCTAGTGGTGTTGGAGCTTCAGCAGCTCAATGTACTTCACTTTCGAGAGCTTTAAATAACACATTTAATCTCAATTTAACTGAAAAAGAGATAAATAATGCAGCTTATGAAGGAGAAAAAGCATATCATGGTACTCCATCAGGAATTGATAACACAGCCTCAACATATGGGGGATTAATTTGGTTTGTCAAAAACTTGAGAGGGGGAGAAAATACCATGGAACTTCTACAGTCACCAAAGAAAATGCCCTTAGTAATAATCAATTCAGGAATAACTGCATCAACAACAGAAGTAGTAGCCGATGTTCGACATTTGAAAAAGGAATCTCCAAAAAAATTTGAGCAAATCTTTACTAAATATGAGAATTTAGCAATAGCAGCAAAAAAAGTTTTACTTGAAGGAAATATTAACATAATAGGTGATTTAATGAATCAAAATCACAAATTACTTCAAGAGATTACGGTATCTGGAGATATTAATGATAAATTGGTCGAAATCTCCTTACAAAATGGGGCTATTGGTGCTAAAATGACAGGGACAGGGCGAGGTGGCTTGGTTATAGCATTAGCTGAAAATGAAGAAGTTCAAGATAAAATCGCCAAGACTATTGAGAAAGAAGGATATGATGCTTGGAAAACCATGATTGGATGAGTGAGAGGTAAAAATGAAAAGCAATAATGAGATTTTCCTATTAAAGTTAGGTGGGAGTCTATTAACTGATAAGAATGAACCTTTATCTCTTAGGGATGAGGTTTTAGAAAACTGTATTAACCAAATTATTGAAAGTAAAAAATCAATTATTTTAATTCATGGGGGTGGATCATTTGGGCATCCAATTGCTAAAAAATATCAAATTTCTAAAGGACTAAATGATGCCATTGAAGATCAAATAATCGGGCTAGCCAAAACCCATGAGATTATGAATAAATTTAATTCTATAATAATTAACAAATTTTTAGATAAAGGATATCCAGCTATTTCGATTCAGCCATCTAGTATTTTTCTAAAAGATTTTAATCAAATAAAACTAAAATCAATAGACCCAATTGAAAAATTGCTTGAACTTGGAATAATCCCTATATTATATGGTGATATTATTTTAAGTTGGAATTCTTATTTTTCAATTCTTTCAGGAGATCAAATTATTTTAAAATTATGTGAACAAATTCAAAACTTCAAGATTTCAAAAGTAATATTTGCAATTGAAAAGGATGGGATATTCATTAAAGATAATGGTAACGAAAAATTGGCTTTGAAACTAGATTCCAACAATTTGGATAATCTAAATTTAGCTGAATTAGAACAAAAAATAGACGTTACAGGAGGGATGAAAGGCAAACTAGAGATCATTAAGGAAATTGTAAAATTTAATATACCTGTTCAAATAATTAATGGACTTAAGAATAAAAATATCTTAAAGGCGTTGCTTAATCAATCTTTAGAATGTACTAATATTGAAGTACCGGCTGGTAAAAAATTTGGAAGTAAAATATATAATAGGAAGATAGAGCACATAAAAATTCCTTTAAAGTATAATGTTCAACATTCAAAGAACTATTTTGATGATATAAATCTAATTCATCATCCCCTGCCTGAGTTTGAATTAGATAATATCGATCTCTCTGTTAGTTTTTTTAATAAAACAATTTCAGCTCCTATTTGTATTGCAGCAATTACAGGAGGTCATGAAATTTCAAAAGCAATTAATAATATTTTAGCAAACGCAGCAAGTTCAGAAAAAATTATAATGAGTGTTGGCTCTCAGAGAATAGGCTTGGAAGATCCTTCCACATTAGATTCATTTAAAGTTGTACGTGATGTTGCTCCTAATATCCCCATAATTGGAAATATAGGAGTTGGACAGTTATGTGATCCTAATTTTAATTTAGATCAATTTAATAAATGCATCGAGATGATTAACGCGGATGTTATGGCTATACACTTAAATGCTTTACATGAACTAACTCAAAGTGATGGTAATCTTTCTTATAAAAATTTTGAAGAAATATTTAAAGAAATAAGAAAAAATTTGAAAATTCCTATTATTGCAAAAGAAGTAGGATCAGGGTTTAATAAGGAATTAGCTCTAAAGCTCGATACATTAGGAATTGATGGATTTGATGTTGGAGGAATGGGGGGTACTAGTTTTGCGGCAATAGAGTCAATACGTGATAAGTCTAGCTATGAAGTATATACTAGAAAGATTGCAGACACTTTCCGAGAATGGGGGATTCCAACACCCGTAAGCATAATCAATGTTAGAAAAGTCACTCAAAAACCTATAATAGCAACAGGAGGCTTAAGAAATGGTCTAGATATTGCCAAGGCAATCTCAATTGGAGCAAATATAGGGGGATTTGCATTTAAGTTTTTAAAAACAGCATGGCAAGATTATAAAAATAACACATTATCAACTACAATAAAAGAGATAAAAACTCTGAAACAAGAATTAAGATCTTCATTATGGTTAATGAATGTAGATAAAATTAATAACTTAATAGGTAATAAAGATAAAAGAGTGTTATTAGGTGAATTATATCAATGGACTATTCAATGAAACTCTCACTCTATATTTTTTTCTTCCAATGAACTTCCAATTTCATTAATAAAACTAGAAAAAGCACCCATTTTTCCTTTAAAGATTTTTATTTCTTCATTGTAGAGTTTTAAGAATTTGTATGATAATTTTTCTAATTCTTTATTTACTTTCTTCTGATTATATTTCTTAGATGATGTTGCCACGAATAAAAGGTTCATCTTCTTTATTGTTGTGAATCTAGTATTCTTTAAATCAAAATTTGACAAACCTCCTTCTGTTAATTGTTCTGCAAACATATTTAGTGCACTCATCATTGCTCCAAAAAGCTGAGGAGAAACAACATTATCAAACTCTCTGTGAAAAATTACTAGCCCTGATTTTTGCAAAATCCAAATATCTTGGAGTACTTTCAATTGGACCCACCACTAAATTTTTTTATAATAACTTTCAATTTTCATTAATTCTGAAATAAATATGTCTTTAATCTATTTTTAAGTTTTTGATGCTTCAAATTATAAGTACTAATTGTTAAACAATATTAAGCAAGACTATATTGTTTCACAAGCTCAAAGATATCATTAAAATCAGATAAATCAAAGGGCTTTTTCAAATATCCATCTGCTTTTGTTTCAAGCGCTTTTATTGCAACCTCTACCTCTGCCACACCAGTGAAATAATATACAAGAATTTTATTGAATTTCTCAGATGATTTAAGCATCTTACAAAAATCATATCCATTAGAATCTGGTAAATGTATATCTAAGAATATTAGTTTAGGTATGTAATTTTCTAATTCTTGCATTGCTAAAGAAATATTTTCAACAGCTCTACATGTGAAGCCTTTTGATTCTATAATTTCTGTTAACAACAGTTTTATATACTTACTATCATCTATAATTAATATGTCGTATTTGGCATCCTCCATCCCCTATCAACCCACAAAGTTTTGTCTTCATCATTTGAATAGTAGAATTACCTATCTTCCATATTATTAACAAAATAAGATTAATATAAAGTTGCGTTTTTAGATAAAATTGTGTAACAATATCATAAAATTACAAAATATAGGAAAATTTAGGTACAAATCTTTTTTAAAATTTTCTATCTTTCACAAATTTTAATAAATCTTCATAGAATTCCATTTCTGAAAGATCGATATCATTTCTTACCTTATCTAGAGATAAACTTGCTTCTTGAAAATACGAATTTGCTAATTCTTTACACGAATTAACAACATCCGATTTTAAAAATAACTTTTTAACGTTCTGAACATCATCATTCGTCATGTCTGTCTTTTCTATTAATTTCTCAAGTTTAACCCTTTCCTTATCCTCTAATTTATTGAATGCTTCAATCAATAGACAAGTTTTCTTACCCTCTCTAATATCTCCATCTGTAGGTTTGCCAGTTACTTTTTCATCACCAAATGTTCCTAAAATGTCGTCAATTATCTGAAAAATAATCCCCAAGTTTATACCATAAATCGAAAGTTCCTTCATTATATTCTCATCAACTTTCGCATAGTTGGCACCAATTAAAATTGATTTTTCCAATAAGGCTCCAGTTTTAAGTGAAATCATTTTGATATAATCTGAAATGGTAAGATCTTTTTTGTTTACCATATCCGTTTCAATTAATACACCATTAGCGATATCAATAAATCCTTGTTGATATAATTTGATAGCCTTTAAGTTCAAATTATTTTCAAAATTGTTAAAAAAGTAAGCTTCTAATCCTAGAAAAAAAGCGGAATCCCCTCCAATAATACCAATAGAATTTCCAAAATCAATATCGTTCATTTTCTTCAAATTGTATTGTTGATGATAATTGCGGAATCTAAAGTGAAATGCAGGTTTTCCCCTTCTAAAATTATCCTTATCAATAATGTCATCATGGATTAACGAGGCATTATGAAGAAATTCCACCCCTACACTAGGTGAAATTATCTTATCATCTTGTTTTTCATCAAAAGCATTAAAGCTAGCAATACATAATAATGGTCTGATTCTCTTTCCACCTGATAGAAAATAATTCTTTAATTCTGAGTAGTAATTCTTTAAAAATGAATTTTTTATACTACTCAGTTTCTTATTATAGATTGATTCTATTGCATTATTTATCTTAGGTATATATTTCTTTGAGTATTCGACAAATTTCATTGAATATCACAATTTTTTCTTAATAATTATTTATATAATCAGTATGCTAATGTTAATTTACTAAAATAAAAGGAATTTCAGATTTTCAATACTCTTAACCACTAGTAAAAATATTGAGATTAAATTTAAAGTAATCTTTTCATTGTTATTTCAGAACTACGATACTTCTCCCAAAGAGAAAGAAATCGTTTTAAATTCTCATCATTTTGGAATATTTGATCGCGAACTATTCGTTTAGCTTTTAGAACAAGAAGAAATTTTCTATCTAAGCTTTTCTCATAATACATACCAAGTTTATCTAATTTATCCCTATTCTCGCATCTCTTAATAGTCTCAATTGCTATTTGGCCACTCATCATTGCATAGGGTATTCCTTTTCCAGTAATAGGATCTACTATTCCACCAGCATCACCAACAGCAAATACGTTTTCCTCATAGATTTTGGGTCGTAAACCTACTGGAATGAGGTGTGCTTTAAAAATGTTTAATTCAGTATCTTTTAACACATTTTTAACGAATGGTAAACTTTCAAATTTTTTAAATTCCTGTCTAGAATTATTAATTAAGTTTATTTGGTTACCCCATCCTACTGTAATGGTCTCAGCTTTTGGAAATAACCATGCATAACCAATAGGAATAAAATTTTTTATGCCAAAAAATGCATGAACTGCATCATTACCTAATGTTTTATCAATTAATTCTTTAGAAGTTTTCATTTCTTTAGTAATTGTTAAAATTATATTTTCTTTTTTGAAATATGGCCATCCTAAAAATCTCAGAGTTGTAGAGGTGGCTCCGTCGGAGGCTATTACGTATTTAACAATATAACTTCCCTTTTTGGTGCTAACTCTATAAAATCTATCAGCTTTTTCAATATTAATTAAAGGTTCACTTTCTTTCAGAATTGCACCACTATTCACTGCCATATCGCTTAGAAATTTATCAAATGTATTTCGCCATATAGTTGCTCCTTTTCCTTTTTTAGAAAATCTATCCCCATCAACATGATGAAGCTCCAAGGATTCAAATATACGACTTATTTTATCTTCGGGATAATCTATCTCTTCTACTAATTCCCAAGCTATAGCTCCACCACACGCTTTATACCGTCCTTTCTCTCCAATCACATCCTTCTCAATAATACACGTCTTATAACCATTTTCAGCAGCAACCTTCCCCGCAATGGAACCTCCTGGACCTGCTCCTATAATAAAAACATCAAAATCAAGTCTTAAATTTTGCATAATTAATCAAAATTAAATTATTGGTAGTAAAAAATATAGAATATTCAACCCTTTTTAAGCAATATCAAATAATCAAGATTATTATAGGTTTCAATCCTTCAAATTAGATCGAGATTATTTGTTTCAAATCCTAATTTATTCAAATAATCTATCATTTCTTTTTGTCTAACTTTTCCCATCTCTTTAGCTGGTTCAGTATATAAGTTCTGAGGCAAATCTTTGCTGAATTTCTCAATCAAATTTATCGCAGTTTTAAGATTTGGTGTCCAATCTGCTTTCCCAATGATAGAAAGTAAACGGGTGATTCCAATAATTCCCATAAAATCAAGAGTATCAGCGTCATGTAAAATTTTAGATTCAATATTTTCTCCAACTTTAGCATAAAACATATGGCTCTTAATAATTTCTTTTACTAATGGTATTTTTTCTGAAGGAAAATCTACCGATTTAAGTATTTCGTCACAAAATTCAATTGATATCTCAGTATGTTCTTCTCCTTCTTTTCTATATGGTTCTAATGCACCAATATCATGTAAATAGGCGGCTGCATATAATGCATCCTCATCAATATCAATTTGTAGTTTTTTAGTTAATTCTAATGATAACTCATAAACTCGAGCAAAATGTGAAAATCCCCATGCTGGATGCTCAAGGCTTTTTGTTAAATCTAAGAGTTTCTGCTTCCACATAATTAAATCACTCAGAAAATTCAATCTCAATTTTAAAGGTAACAATTACATGTGGTTCCACTATTACTTCAAGTTTATTGTTCTTGTAATTTTTAATTTTTGCTTTAATTTCATTTTTGGGGTTTTCTTCAAGGAAATTAACAATTTCAGCTTTTTTAATCATAATGTTCTTATAAAAAATTAATATTGCTTCTTGAGGAATAGAAGATATATTATATATTCTAACAACTAGATATTCCCCGTCCTCTGACTTTTTTAACGCACTTAATACTAAATTTTGATTATCAATTTCAAGAAAACTAAAGACAGTAGGGAGGTAGGATTCGAGGATTTTCTTTTGAGGACTTAAAAAATATGACAAAACTCCCATTGGTTTTAAAACAACTTTATCTGAGATTCTAAAGGGACTTTGAGCCATTGCGGGGAAGATAGCTTTAAGAGGATTATTAAATTCCTTTCCTCTACTGTGTATTTCTGAATCTAACCAGTTTGATTTTGATGTAGTAACAATTGATAATTCAAAGGAATATTTACCAAGGCATTGCGCTTCTGGAGTGTTAAAATCTGGACCCGCGTGGGACATTCTGGATGCAAAATCATCGCGGGATAGCCATTCAACACATCGTAATAGAGTAATCGCAAATGTTATGGTATTATCGCCATTTATTATAGCTTCATACTCAGGTAATCCTTTATTTAGTACAGCAAAAGTTCTCGAATTATTACTAACACACACAAAATCCTTTTGGTGATTCATAGCTAAAGGTTTTTGAGCCCAATTATCTGCCTTTGGCAATTTGAGATTTCTAGGAACAACATAAAAATGACCATCAGCATATATACAATCTGCTTTTATTTTTGTAGGAAATAGTACACGAATTCGATGATCTTTGCTGTTGTTTTCCATCTCAATCTTAAAATCAATTCGTTTAATTCCTTTATACAGTGAAATGTATATACTTATTTTATTATCGACAAGCCATTCTTCCCTATTATAACGATCTTCAGTTAGTGAATGGGGGAGCTTTAAGTTTAGTCTTAGTTTAAATGTTTTCTGAGAAGGTCCATCTATATATACTGCTCTTTCAAATATAGCAGCATCTTCAGTTGTAAACACGAGATCTAATTCATTATCTTTTGGACCTGAAAAATCATACTCATCACCCCAGTCTCCCATATCCTCGAATTCACAAAAATTCTCATAAATAAGTCCAGTTTCTTTATCAACTACTTCAATAAACCCATTTGCTTTTATGCTAATTCGATAATATTCATTTTCTAAGAAATCTCTTGTTATTTTAAACTTCTGTTTCTCACTAGTAAAATCACTTTGGCTTTCTACAGGGATTACATAAAAAGTTTTATAACCACATGCCGGAACTTCCGCTAAGAATGTAAATTCATGACTAATACTTTTTTTACTGATAAATCTAGGTTCTTCATCTACAAAATAATGTTGATACTTGAATTCATTACCCTCAGAGTCTATTACTTTAATGTCGTAAGGAAAATTATCTCCAGCTGTCTTCTGAGCGATACAATTAAATTTAACAATATCTTTTCGTCGCCATGGAAGTGGATTAAATACCAATAAGATATTGAGATCTTTATATTTAACATCAAAGTTTACAAGCTCACTTAAATAAATAAATGCGTTGTTAAATACTTCTTTTGCTATTTGTTCTGCCCAATCAAACCGTACTTTCATCTCATCATGGACTTCATCAATACTACAACCACAAATACTATCGTGTGGGGCATTTTTTTGTAGCCATTTTAATCCAGTGAAGATATAACCTTTTGGATAAGAAAATTTGTTATATTTATCTAAGATCCAAGTAATTGTTGATATCGGTTCGGCATACTTTTCATATAAATATTCTATTGCGGTATTTCTTTGTTTTATCCACATTCGTGCAGATAAAACTCCCGATAATAAATGTGCATATCTACCCCCTCTTAATTCGCCTTGAAATTCTTTTAACTCTGGCTTAGATTCTAAAACTTTTAACACGTAATATTCAAAATCTGCTTGTTCCATACATTTATCTGGATTTAAACTATTCCACTGTTTTATTAACTCTGGAATTTCTGGACGAGCTTCATGATGATCGGAACCATTATTAAGTAAAACATTAGGAGTAGAGGTATAATTCTCAAATTTTTCGATGGCAGTTTTTACATTTCGTAGTGCCGCTTTAAATTCTCCTTTAATTTTTTTAAAATTGAATATTTCTAAAGACATATAACCGTATCTTAAAAAAATAGCCAAAATTGATGCTGCACTACCTGGTGACTTCCAAATAAATTCCATATTTAATTTCTTTTCTTCGAATTCATTTCCAAAACCCCTCCAAAATAATACAGAAGGAATTTCAAAACTATGAATAATTTGAGGCAATTGTGCAATATGGCCAAAAGGATCAGGAATATATCCCGCTTTCATTATATTTCCAAATTTTCTGCTAATTTGATGACCAATCATGAGATTTCTAATTAAAGACTCACCACTAACAAGAAATTCATCAGGTAGAATATACATAGGACCAATAGACAGTCTTCCTTGTTTCACATATTCTTTAATCTCTTCTTCCTTTTCAGGTCTTACTTCTAGGTAATCTTCTAAAGGAATGGTTTGACCATCTAATACAAAATTCTTATAATCAGCATCAGTTTTTAGAATATACAACAATTTATCCATCATTAATACAAGTCTAGCACGAAACTCTTGAAAAGTTAGATACCATTCTCTATCCCAATGAGTTTCTGGAACGATTATTATCTTATTCGCTTTCATCTCAAATATCCTTTAATCAAAAATCCTAATTGAGTTTGTTAAAGAATATTTTAATAAAAAGTAATTGAATATTATTAAAAAGTAAGGATAATTAATATTCAACCCATATTGGTCCAGCATAAGAGATTCTGCCATTATTTCCAATAACACGAATTAAATAATAGTCAAAGCCTCCTGTAGTTAAAGTGCTTGGGTCAATAGGATTATCACTATATTGATTTATATAGTAATTATTTCCTCTTTTAATGCAACTTTTCTCATATGATGTCCCCGTTATTGGTTCAGTATCGATTATTGAGAAATTTACTATTGGTGAAGATATAACTTCAGTGTGCCATAACTCCCCATTTTTAATAATTTCAATATTTGCATTCCAATTTGGAATCCAATTTGGTGTAACTGATGCAGCTTTAGATTTAAGTGCAACTGGGGCACCATCTTGAGCCAGAAATATGTTAATTTCTCTATGATCATTTGAATTGCTTGCTAAAAACGTTGAACCACCTCCTACACTTGTTCCGTTTATATGGAAAGTAAGTATTGGTCGGCCATGGTCTGAATTTGCATAAATTCTTTGGTTTTCTAATCCACTGAAAACTCCTTCTCTTGTAAGATTATCTACATAAATAGCAGTTAATCCACCAGGATATGGATGTTCGTTTCGGGTATGCCATAAACTAAAAGGACGTTGATGACCAATATACGCTCTAGTATGACTTAAACTATGACCTGGATGGCCATCATGCTCATCACTAGCTACATACATAGTCATTCGATATCCCATAGTATAAGCATCTACGATTGAAGAACCGTTGGTATAAGTTGGAGGCTTATCGATAGCACCTACATAATTTAATTCATGTCGTTGTTCAAACAAAAATTCTCCATGAACAGAAGATACTTCTGCGAGTTTAACATATTTCGGGTTGTTATACGTCCAATCTTGAATATAAGCCTCCTTAGTCGTATGATGTGGAAGTGCTAATGCCCTTACGCCATGCCTTGATGTGAAATCATCAAGAATATTCCACAATGCTTGAGGAGACTTGACATTAAAATATGAATCAAGTATAGGTGACTTTAATAATCTATCTCCACTGAAAATACAAACATAGTGGCCGGTTCTAACGCAAGTCCATTCTATACCATGAAATGTAACGAAATTATTAGGATCATACCAATTATTAGTGCTAGCTTCAAGATTATTAAGTGACCATGGAGCAAATAACATAATCTCAGCATGATCTGTTAGTGCATTAAAATCTAGACATGCAATGTTTTTTGCATAATAGAAGGAATGATCCGGGGTACCTGTACCATCAGAGAGTTCCGAGTGTGTATGAAGATCTCCCCATGCAATAAATGGATCAGACGAAGTGAAATTTCTTACAATAATTGGATTACTGTAGTACGTATTTTTTGTGAAACTATCGTTTACCAAAATATAATGGAAACCAGGAGTAGCAATACTCGCTTGGAATACATGTCTTCCATTGTCTTTTCCATCTCTAATCTCATAAGCAATATCTGAGCCAAATATTTGTCCTGTAAATTTATATGGACCTGGCAAATTTGCTTGAGTTTCTGTGATTAAATCATAAGTACTGAGATTGTATGATTCAATAGAAAATTCTACATCTCCTTTATATACAGCACTTAGGCGTTCAAATGGATCCCAAGCTTCGACGGTAATTTCAAATGTTTCATTATTCTTAACCATAGTAGGAGCATTCACCCATAAAAGTCTAGGATTATTATCAAACATTACTCCCAAATCAATACTTACTGATGTCCATAGAGTAATGGGAATAACTATTGCTATTAATTTAATTGCACTACGTCTATTTTTTGACAATTTCTCATAGCTCTGACACCATTGAACAATTTTTTTAACAGATATCTTTTTTCTATTTAAAATCTCTAAAATAAACAAGAAAAATGAATAAGATAAAATGAAGCTAACTGAATACCAAATTACTATAGTGAGAGGTGCAATTTCGTGATAAAAATGTACGAAAACAGTAATAAAACCAATAGCAATTGCTATAACGATTCCATTTCGTTTCCACGCTTTATCTTTTAAGAAAATATAATACATAATTCCAATAAATAAACCTATAACACTCCAAAAATACCAAAAAAGAGTCACAATGCCAAATCCGTAAACCATTAATCTAGGCATACGCTTTAAACGAGACCATTCTCTTTTTGATGTTAGTAGTTCATTATTATCTTGTCTTTGTTTTTTTCTCATAATACTATATAGAAATTAATTAATTATAAATATTAAAATTGACAAAAAAGTTAAGTTGATAAGTTTTAATTCAAGTTTTCCCTGTAGTTAGATTATAGATTTACCCACCACACTTGAATGAGGTTTTATTCCTAACAAATCCAATAAAGATGGAACCATATCAGTAGTTTTACAATATGGTAATTCCATCTGGGGGATTTCAGGTGAGCCACCAATAATAAATGGTACAATCATTGACTCTCTAAAGCCAATATCATGTGAGAATGGTGAAATTCCAACTGTTTGACCATGCTCATAATTGAAGAAATAATCCCCTAAAGTTGAAACAACAATATCGCACGATCTAGGATTTTTAAAATATCGCGGAATTTGATCAATTATCATCGGAAAGTTTATAGAATTTGTGGCTTCTAACCATTCTTCTAAAGTATGAAACTTATTATCAAGTATCTTTACAGCTGTTTCATTTTCACTGTATTGATAAAAATCATTGCCATCATAGGTATATTTTGTTTGCTGTTCTTTCCCAAAACCCCGATATTCAATCAAGCCATGATACTTTTTCTTAGATTCTTTATCAAAATATTCAATGTGAATAGTTCCCTTTTCCGGTGTATTTTTGCTGTCCCTATAGTACATATATTTAACTCCTGGAATCTCCCATATAGTACCAAAAAGATTTATTTCTTGTTTTCCCCTTCCACTTACCTTAAATTTTTGCAATTCTTGAATGGAAGGATGATAGTGCCATGTATCCCCCGGAAAATTAAAGAAACCAACTGAGCCGAAATTACAATCAAAATCTCCAGTTCCTTTTTCAGGATCATATGGAATTAGTCCTTTTTGTTGAAAGAATGGTTCAAGATCAAATATTTTTTTTGCTTGATAATTCCCATGATCTGAAATAATTCCTATTGCTGTAGAATCATAATAACCTGTTTTTTTTAGGGTAGTGATTAAAGATCCAAGATGTTTATCGCATTCAATAATTAAATTGATATAATCAGTATCATTGAATCCCTTTTTATGCATAAGATCATCTGTTTGGAAAATATATCCTACGCTGAGTAATGGAACTTCATTATTTGAAAAATAGCTTTGAGGATGTTCAAATGCTATTGCAATATTATTAATGATTCCACCTACATCAAAAACACTTTTTGCAGTAACAAAATATGCTCCACGAAATAAGAAACAACTAGAACTTAAGAAATTTCCTTCTTGTGCTTGTTCAAAGATAGTTTTAACTTTCTTCCCCACATCTTTATTTACTTTTAATAATTGTGATCGATCTCCATAATTACGAATAAAAGGAGGTTTTTTGCTCATTGATGGAGGATCTGACCGATTTACCCAATGATACATTGGAACCCCATTTCCTTCCTTAGGAAAATATCCTGAATAAGCACCTGTAACTATATTACCATAACAAGGAAAAGTAATAGCAGGATAGGATGTAATACAATTAGAACATTTAATCCCATCCTCAGCAATTCTTGCCATATTTGGAAGACTTCCTTCCTTCATTAATTTAAATAAATGTTCTGCACGAACATCATCAAGAATAAGCAAAATAATTTGGTTAACTTTTGCGTTTCTAACCATGATAATCAACTAATAGTCAATTTAATTTTAAATTTTTTAACTGCATAAATAATATTTTAAAAATCAGTGTTGAAGTTTGAAATTTAAACTTTTCCTTTTTAACCGTTAAATTTTAGTTTCATTACACATTTTACTGATTTAATGAGTGAATCTGTAGAACGTAATTTCATTGTAGGAATTTTTGGAGAAAATTTAGAGCACAATAACCTTATAGGACAAGCATTAGGTGCTCCTGGCACAAAATCAGATATTCAATTTTACAATCGACTTGATTCTGAACTCAACCAAGTATTTTGTGCTTTAACTCCTATAGATTATCCTAATAAAATTAGACCTTTTTTACAAACACTAGTCCTAACTAATATTCACGTTTTGGTTATAAATATAGATAGTGGCTTAAACTCTATTATTGGTGAAATAATAGTTGGGATGGATTTATTTCACCAATTATTTGATACTAAAACTTTAGTAATTATTTCCGGTATTAACTCAAGTAATGAATGGAAATTATTAGATTTAAAAGATAAACTTAAAAAAATCCTTGATACTACAAGTTTAAAAGATGCACAAATATTCGATTTAAAGATTAAAGAAGATTACATTACGTTGAAAAAGAAAATAATTGAAATTCATTCACAGTCTCAAGAATTAAATGTAGAAATTAATGGAATTACTAAAATTTTAATAGATCATGCTTTTCCAGTAAAGGGGATTGGAACTGTTATTTTAGGAATCGTCAAGGAAGGGAGAGTCAGCACTGGTCAGATGTTGGAATTAACAGGATATGATGGCCCTAGTAAAAAAGTTATTATTCGAAGTATCCAAAAACATGATCGAGTTTTTAAAACGGCTATTAAAGGTGATCGGGTCGGTCTTGCTTTAAAGGGTAATATTTCCGCAGACGTTATCAGTCGAGATAATATTTTAATTAATCAAGGATTATACAAACCAGAACATCAAATTAAAGCAAGGGTCTTTATCAATCAATTTTATAAGCCAAAAAATAATACTGTTAAACCAGGAAATGGAATTCAATATAACGCACTAGTAGATTTAAAGTCTACAGCACTTAAATTTATTAATGGAGAAGAAATCCCTCCCGGAAGCTCTGGAATAATTTATATGAAATTTGATAAATTACTTTATCATAATGGCTCAGGATTAAAAGGAATTATCACAGATTATAATCGATTTGATAATAAACTGAGAATCATAGGATATTTTAATCAATTATTAAACTGAAAATTTCAAATCCCCCCATTTATTAAGCCAATTAAACATTTAATAAGAATTTGTCAAGGATTATTAAAATTAATTGAATAATTTCAGTGCTACGACTTATCTCTATCCATTCTCTGATAATAATTTATATAAAGTTTAAATAAAATATTATTGTATAGAATTTGAATTTTTAATCTTTGATCATCGAAAATGGATACTACTCATAAAGTATTTTTCAAAAATTCATCAGACATGAGTGAACTAGAATCTAATTCTGTAGATTTGATAATAACTTCACCACCTTATCCTATGATTGAGATGTGGGATTTCTTATTTTTTAATCTAAATAATGAGATAAAAAAAACGTTTGAGAAAGAAAATGGGAAAAAGCTTTTTGAGTTAATGCATGCAGAGCTAGAGAAAGTGTGGAAAGAAGTAGCAAGAGTTTTAAAATTAGGAGGAATTGCTTGCGTTAATATTGGAGATGCTACAAGAAAAATTGGTAAAACCTTTCAATTATATCCAAATCATGTTAAAATTACCAATTATTTCCAAAGTAAAGATTTTATTGAATTACCTTGTATTTTATGGAGAAAACAAACAAATAGTCCAAATAAATTCATGGGCTCTGGCATGCTCCCTCCAAATGCTTATATTACTCTTGAGCATGAATATATTTTAATTTTCAGGAAAGGAGATGCTAAGCGAGATATTCAACCTAAATTAGAAAATAGATATCAAAGCGCCTTCTTTTGGGAAGAAAGAAATAAATGGTTTTCAGATATTTGGGAGGATATAAAAGGAGCATCTCAGATTCTCAATAAAAACGATAATAACCAAAAAGAATTAAGAGAACGATCCGCTTCCTTTCCCTTAGAAATACCATATCGTTTGATCAATATGTTTTCATTATATGAAGATACTATATTAGATCCATTCTGGGGAACAGGAACAACCTCATTAGCAGCGATGATTTCGGGAAGAAATTCAATTGGGTATGAAATCAACTCTGAATTTAGAGATATCTTTAAGAAGAATATAAAAAATCTTAAACAATTGAATCTTGATATAAATAGTAATAGAATCAATCAACATATTGATTTTATTGAAAAACACAGAAAACAAGGTAAAGAGATTAAATACCAATCATCTCAATATAAATTTCCGGTTATTACAAAACAAGAGATTAACATATTATTATATTATATAAAAGATTTTAGTGTGGATGGAAATAAATTTATTCTTAATCATCAAAAAGTTGAACTTGAACAATAGATAAACAGATTGTCAAAATCCTTTCTCGAGCAGAGTTTTCATCAAATAACTATCCGTATAAGGCTTTTTTATTTGAATCATTATATAGGATTTTTTTTATTTACAATCTTCGGCTTGCTGGAGATTAATTTTCATAAAGGCTTCTTCCTGGAGATTGCGTTGTTCTGATTTTACAGATCTATTTACTTGATGTAAATGTTTCATAGCATCAATTTTTCCCTTTTTAATATTTTCGATTAGTTCTTCCTTGCTTGAGCCACCAGAAATAACCAGAGCTGTTTGAAAAGTATGGTCAGGCTCTAAAGTCATGAATTCAATCTGTAAGGCCGACAAAATTTCTCCTGGTCCTTTGTACAAAGTATTAGAAAGATTTATTTTATTTTGATCAATTTTGAAATCTTTTGTTAAACATGATTCGTAGTTTGTTGATTTAGAAATGGGTGAAAATCCGCCATATAAACCTGTACCATCATACTGGAAAATTATATCATTTTCTTCATCATACCCAGACATATCATCGTCATAACCTTCGAGTCCATTAATATCAAAATCAAAAACAAAATACATAGAAAAATCTTTCAAAGCAAAATCTGAGATATTTTTTATGGTGAAGAATGTTGATATATAAGGTACTTTCGGAGGATTAAAAATATCTTTGTATACACGCACAAACTCTTTCTTTTCTAGAGGTATCGATTGGATTTTGTTTTCCCGTGCCAATTTCTTTAGATACTCTGTAATATTGAAATCTAAAGTAATTCTACTAATTGCAGTGCCTTTACGGGTGTTAACTAAATTATAAATCGGTGTTGGTTCAATATTTTTTAGAATTACTGGGATGGTACTAATTTTTTTTCCTTCTAGTTCAAAACTGAACCAAGGGCCAGTTAATTCTTGTTCGCTAAGATATATGAGATATTTGTTTTTATATGTAAGCTCTTTAATTGAAAAACCCATAACATATCCAGCAACATTTCATGTGGCGAAAATTTCATTGAATATGATTTTTAGTACTATTTTTTTTTACCTCCTTCAACTTAATTTCAAATATTATTTATGATACAGAAAGCATATCAATTATTAAAAAAATGAGAATTCATAAAAAAGTTTGGAATGAAAGGATTAAAGGTTCTCTACAACTCTATATGCAATATATAAGAAAGCATCATTAACATTCTCACCTGTTAAAGCTGATGTAAGAATATAATGAAAACCAAATTGTTTTGCAACCTCTTTTATCTCTTCTTCACTTATTACAATTTCATCGGTTAGATCTGATTTGTTTCCTGCAATAACTATTGGAATAGTTCTTGAGGTTGCTTTTTTAAGATATATGAATATGAATTTGTGGATTTTATTAATAAAAGAATTTTTATAAAATATTGAATTATGTAAATCACTTTTAAACGGTAATAAAGTTATAATTTAAATGGAGTATTAAAATGATTTTCCAAATAGGAGATATACTTTTAGCTGGTCTTATTTTGGATTTTGTGCTATGGATACTAATTTTTCTACTTGGTGTATTAGCCACTAGGAGGTATGCTGAAAAGAAGAGCTGGGATGATACACTTAAAACTGCTCTTGAAGTAAATCTTGTATGGTTTTTGATAGGAATTAGTATCGGCATACTAACAACTTTTATAATGCCAGAAGCGGATTGGTTAAGCTCAATATTAGGAGGTATTTTAAACATAATTATTGGTGTAATTATTGTCAAAAAGTTTTATGATAAGGAATTTAATGAATCGTTGAAATTCGTTATAATAATTCAATTGATACTTTTACTAATTGCTATTATCCTAGGGTATGTTTTGGCAGCTCTTATCGCTATGATTATTGTCTCGTTAAGTGCTTAATCCTAAAAAATAATAAATTTTTATTTTCTTTATTTAATATACCCATTCTTTATACAAAAAATTAATTATTGTAGTGGATGTACTAAAAAATTTAATTATAAACTTGTTTTATCAATTATTTAGAAGAATTAGAATTCATAAAAAAGTTTGGATTGAAAAGATTAAAGGTTTTCTACAACTCTATATGCAATATATAAGAAAGCATCATTAACATTCTCACCTGTTAAAGCTGATGTTAGAATATAATGAAAACCAAATTTTTTTGCAACTTCCTTTATCTCTTCTTCACTTATTACAATTTCATCAGTTAGATCTGATTTGTTTCCAACTATGACTATAGGGATAGTCCGTGAGATTGATTTTTTAATATCATTATACCATTTTTCAATACTTTTTAGATTATCTGGGCGAGTTCTATCTACAACGATAAATGCTGCATTTGCGCCATTATAAAATCTTGCTCTATTTATATCAAATTTCTCTTGTCCTCCTACATCCCAGATAATAAAATTCAATTTAGTTTTTTCGCTTAGAAGTATTGTTTTTTTGCTTAATTGAACCCCAATTGTACTAATATAATCTTTTTCAAATTTATTCTTTACAAATCGTCTAATTAATGAGGTTTTTCCTACCTGATAGTCCCCATTTAGAATAAGTTTATTTGAATATTCTCCTGCCAAATCAGGAAGTTTACCCCCTCGAGATTTTGATAACGCTTTTATAATTTCAGGAATTTTCGGTGAAACATATTGATTTCCGGTCAAGATTAACTCTACTTTAGAAGCTATATGCTCAGAATACACTTTTAATTCAATTTCAGTGGTGGAATTATCTGCTACTGTAGATAATATTGAATTTGGACCCATAGAGCTAAATACAAATTTCCTATCTCCTGTTTCTGTGATGTTGAAAAATGCATCTGTTGTTCCAAACTCGGCTTTAATTCTGTCTATGTATGTATCAAGCATCGCAGAAAGAGCACCGATTATAGCATCTGATTCTTCTTCATTTTCTTCTTTAGACTCTGAAGCGATAATGAACCCGTTTCTATCACATATAGCTACTCCTAAAATACCTTCCACTTCATGGAAATAATTTACTAAAATTTCGTTTAGTAGATCAGTACTTGGAAGCCGTTCCATTGGTATTCAGACTATTTTTTTTAATATATTCCTAGATATTCCTAGATAATATAAATATAAGTATTTGGATAATATTAAAGTCATATCCAAGTCAAGTTCTAAATACCATTCTATTTTATATTCATTTGTCATCTTTTTTCAATCATGATAGAAACTTCATCTACTGATCCAGAAATTTTAAGAATGGAGGAAAATATTGCCAAAATCTTAGATCGAGCAGTTAAACTCTTTAGAAGAACCAATCTTGAGGAACTCGCAGATAAATGGGATAGGATATTAAAGACTTACAATTCAAAAAAAAACAACCATTAAAATAGTCAAAAGTTAATTATTTAGAGTATTCATGTAGTTCACTATATGATTCTGATTATTTTCTGAAATCTGATACAAATCAAAAACTAATAAATCAATGGTTTCTTGGAGATGTTCCAATTCATCAAAGTTCTCTAAAATCTGTTTAACTTTCTCTATTAATTTTTTAGCATTTTCTTTTTCTTTATTAGATCTAGGAACCTTAATTGGAAAATCTTTTATTTTCTCTATTAAAATTCTTGGAAATAATTTTTTATAGGTTCCAAACGATTTAATGAAGAAATATGAGAAAAGCACTGAATTAAGTAGTCCTAATAGATAAAAATTATTAAATTCGGGAATAGGAGACTTTTTAATACTTAAATTGTAAAAAGACTGAGACGTTAATGATAAATTTTTATCGTATGTAGCACATATTTTACTATTTTGGCTTAATTGTCTTATTATTATGCGATCCTCATAAAGACTAAACTCTTTATAATTTATTCCTGCTTTAGAAGTGTCAATATATTTATATTGAGTTATTTGATACCGTTTTATAGAAAATAGAAATAATTGGAAATTTTCCTTTATCGCATTTGATGGAATTGCATCATAAATTATGTTTTCACTATTTTCCCCATTTAAAATTGAGTTACATGTATCACATTTTAATTTCTTTTGAGGAATTGGTAAATATTTACCACATTTTTTACAAAATATTATCTTTCCTGTTTTAGATAGTTCGACTCCTCTACTTAATACTAATTTCACATTATATCTATCGGATAAATCCTTTAATTTAGGAAATTCTCTGTTTAATTGCTCAAGAATTGAAATATCAGATTCATTCAAATGGATTAAAAATTTATAATTCCATTTTTCTATTGTTTGTTGTAAAAGGATTTCTTCATCTTGATTAGACAATTTTAATTTAATTATGTTATTTCTTCTCTCTGATATATTGTCTTCCTTTTCTAAAATTATAATTATATTTGAAACAACAGGATCACTGAATTTTGGCCCTGTATGATAAATTTCTTTAATTTTTGTTTTATTATATATATATTTCCTAAGAATTGAACGATTTGAAAGAGCTAAAAGTGAATCTGGAACGATATAACCCAACATACCCCCATTTTTTAAAATCCTAATTCCGAGCTCCATAAAAAATTGAAAATAATCATATTGACCGTCATGAGTCTCAAATTTAGACATTTCAATAATTTGTCTTTGTTCTAAGGGAATATCTCTTATAAATAAATATGGGGGGTTTCCTACCACATAATCATACTTTTTTTTGCTGTGTAAGCTTAATGCGTTAGAGTTTTTTATATTGAACCATGGTAAATGATAATTTGGCTCAAATGATAATATCAATTTAAAAATTTTGAATATAGTAAATTGAATATTAATTTGACATAAAATACAAGCAATTGGATTAATGTCAATACCAAAAATATTCATTTTAACTGTTGAAATGATGGTTTTAGCTTCTTTCACTGTTAAATCAGAGATTTTTTCTCGGTTATAATTTTTAAGACATCTTTTAATCAAAACTCTAATTGCTTGTATAATAAAACTTCCAGAACCGCAACTGATATCTGTTATTTTTTTTGTTTCAATTTGATTAAGAGATTTATAATCAATTGCATCTAAGATATATTTAACTACCGAAAGAGGAGTATAAAATTCACCAAGTTTTTTTTTCTCTTTATGCTTTCTTGTTTTTTCATATATATTACTAAATATATCAAAATTGAAATTAGATAAATCAGAGGAGATATTATTCTTTATGGCGTTATTGGCATTATTAAACGAATCAAGATTTTCAATAATGCTATTCAAGATAAAATTGCTATCATGATTATTTAAACCAACTTTATAGAATTGCTTTAAATTTCTAATGATATTTTCTTTTTCCAGATAATCAATAAAATCTTGCATACAGAATTGAAACTTAAGACCCTTTTTTTTAAACTTAAATTATAAGAATATATCTTTTTTATTATTTGTATTTTAATAGTAGCAATTAAATATTGAGAGAATGTTATAAAATTGAAGAAAATACAAACTGAGAACCAAGATTTTAAAATATATCAAATTTAAATAATATTGAACTATATGTTTTTTGTCTGAGTAAAAGGAATTCATAGATGAATTATGATAATCGACATATTTCTGATCATAGTCTCAATAATCATTTCTTTGATCGGGCTTTCTTTCCTTTATTTCAATCGTGAGAATTTCGGTAGTAAACTAAATATCTTGTTAAATGGCTCGATATATATATTTCTGGGAATCATTTTTTTCACGTTTTTCTTTTTATCCACAGAGGAGGCTTTCTTTACTGAAGATCAAGCACTTGTATTATGGTATCTCTCAATATTTTTTTGGGTTTTTTCATTAAGTATGTTGAGTCTTATTCAAAGGTATGTAATTATTTTCGAAAAGAGGGCTGTTTTATCAATGCTCCTTTATTCGCTATTTATTGGGATAATTTTAGGATTATTTTTCCTACCTGATTCATTTACAATTAGTTTAAATGACGGATTCTATAGTTTTAATTTCCAGAATTTGTTACTTCTATATTTTATTTTGAGTTATAGTTCAATTATAGTTGGAGTATTGTGCTATAATCTTATGAAATATTATTCCCACATTCGAGATAATCAATCAAAAAAAATGTTAAGTATTCTTACATTTGAATTTTGTCTTATCATTATCTTATATTCCATTTATATCATTTCGCAAAACATCTTAATTAGGTATTTTTATGCTACTTTATATTTGATCGGTGCTGTTTTTGTTTCCTATTATTTAATTAAAAAACCTTTCCTATTCATTGAATTAACTAATAAGATTTATGATTTTATCATTTTCCATAAAAGTGGAATTCTTCTTTTTTCATATAATTTCGAAACTGGAAAAGAGACTGATGAATCTCTCTTAAAAGGGTCTATACTAATAGGAATTAATCACATTCTTTCAAATTTTATTGACAAGAAAGATCAATTAGGACTCATTAAAATGAAGAATAGAGATATTATATTTGAATACGATAATAATCATGGTTATGCTTTATTGTTAACTACTAATCATAAAAATTCTTTTATTGATAAAGCCGTGAGCAAATTTATGAAGAAATTTACAAGTCTAAATAAAGAAATATTGAAGAATCTGACGGGGCTAATTGATGTCTCAGAATTCAGAAATGCAAAGGATATAATTTTAGAATTTTTTGAACCTTTTACAATAAAGGGGTAATTAAATTAGAAATATAGCTCCTTGAGAAAAAAAAAATCCATATTTTTTTTTCAAAATGATATAAGATTTTATCAACAATAAAATAAAATTATATTTATGACTGTGTCTTCTATAATCAATAATATACACGAAATTAACATAATATTTATAGAAATCACATTATATTACAAGGTAAATAATTTTTATTTGTGAATTGACTAAATGTCCCTCGTATGCTTGGTAATAATAATTATTGGATTTACCATAACTTTCTGTATTGGTTTATATACCTTGATTTTCATTTGTAAAAATCATGATAAATATGGTACAAGATTTATAGCAATTTTAAATTTCTTAGCGATTTTCAATGCTGTTATAATCTATTCTACTCTATATATGTTGTCGGTTTTAATATTATTTTCTGAAACCATTAACATCATATTATGGAAACTTTGTTTAATAACGGGTCTTATCTCGTTATTTATTACGTCTTTAATCTATACATTTTTGAAAGAGTTTAAAAGAATTCCATATTTTCCCTTTTTAGTCTTTACTACGCTTTCTGGTTTATTAATAGGGTCATTCTTTTCACCAAATTCAGTTCAGATTTCCATCAACTCTCTAGATTCTCCCCCATTTTTGGTTACTGATATTTCAATAATTAATTACACTTTTAATTTTATAGCTGGATTGATTATAACAATATTTCAATTATCCTCTGTGTTTTTTTATTTCTTACTTTCCTATAAAATATATAATAGAACACGGAATAAAGAACCGGTTAAAGGATTAATAGTTAATACATTTATCTTTTTTGTCCCTATCTTAATGTATATCTTATATATTATTTTTCAAATCACAGTTTTTAGGGAATTACATATTCTTTCCTTGTGGATTAATATCTTGTCGATATGTTATATGTTAGTGAGAAAACCCGAAATGTTTTCCGAATTAACAAATAAAATTTATTATATCAATATTTACCATAAATCTGGTATTTTACTATATTCCTATCAATTTGGAGCTGAAAGTAATCAAGTCGATTCAACCATCTGGGGAAATATTCTAATAGGAATCAACCATATTCTCTCTGAATTTGTAGATCCAAAGGATCAAATCGAAGTTCTCCAAACTGATAACTCAGAGATTATAGTTAATTATGATAATCTTGGATTTGCCGTGGTGCTTATCACTAATCGTAAAAGTATTATTTTGAAAAGATTAATGGATAAATTTGCGAAAGATTTTAAAGAAAGATATCAAAATGAATTAACTGAAATCCAAGATCTTAATAGGATAATCAATATTTCTGAATTCAAAGAAACCAAAGATATTATTGAAAGCAATTTCCAGATGTACTTATAAAATACTTTCAGATTAAAATTGGTCTCCAGAAGTTATTAATTTTTTATAACGATAAATAAAATAATAACTAAAATCAATAATTGAAAAAATATGGTGTAAAAACGGCTTGTCTATAAAATTCTGTCCGAAATGTGGAAATGAATTAGAACCAAATGCAACTTTTTGTCCTTTTTGTGGAACGGATTTAGGGGTAAAAGAGGAAGTAGTTAAAACTAGATCAGATACCGTAGAATATGCTGGTTTTGGAAGTAGATTAGTTGCGCTCATTATTGATAGCATCATTATCAGTATAATTGGGTCCTCACTTTCATTTATAATCTTTATTTCATGGATACCGTTCAATATATTCGATCCACTAGGTGGATGGTGGGCAATCAACTTTCCTTGGAACTGGATGCTTGGATTTTTATATTACTGGGGTTTGGAGGCTGGTAAAAATGGCCAAACTGTAGGGAAAATGGCAATGAAAATTAGAACTGTAGATGAGAAGACATTAGATGAAGCAACTGCAAAGAATTACGCTATCAACAACATTTTTAAAAGTTCTCCTTTTCTAATATTCGATTTTCTCATTGGGATTATCAAAAATTCGGGAGATTCTACGCGAAGGATAAGAGTTATGCAGAATATTTCAGAGACAGTAGTAATTACTGCAAAATAAATATAGTCAAAAATTTTTAACATTCTTTTTTTATTTTATAGAAATTCTTTATTATCTAAACATTTATAAAGCTAAGTTGGTATGAATATCCTCAGAGAATAGTTTTTTCCCTAAAGCGAGATGATTATATAAATGGAACAAATAGAATATCAAGATTATGAATGGGCTCATGATTGGAGAGTTATTGTAGATATATTTAATACTATAGATAAATTAAAATCTATGTTTAAGAAGCTAGATGTTCCCTATTTGAGAGAAATCCAGCAAAAAATGCTAATTCTTAATCTCGAAAAATATGCTTGGTCTTTACAAAATTATATTATTGATAAATATTCTTAATCTTGGATATATATTTCTAGTGTAATCCATAGAGATTATACCTGATTTTCTTCATTAGATAAATTTCTTTTTCTTATCTTGTTAAGTAAATCCACAATATTTACCTTTAGCATGATATAAACAGTAATAACAGTGAAATACAAGGTGGTTATGCTTAATATCCAATTTTCAGCTCCCAAGAAAATACAAATATTAAACAGATTATAAGCAAAAATAAGCATTAATCCAAGTTTTCCAAGCCATACCCAAAAAATTGTCTTTTTCATATCGTATTTTATCAATCCTAATGGTATTGTAATCATATCATCATTTAAAGGAGTGAGCCCGAAAAGAAATATTAGAAATGGGGCAAGTTTTGGATGTTCCACTAAATATTGCTGATATTTATTTAAGTTCGCTTTCCTTTCAATTGAAATTAATTCAGCAGCGCCCCTACCAACAAAGTACCCTCCCATCTCACCTACCAAGCATCCTAACGATGCTGTAAATCCCACTAAGAGAGGAATAAAAATATTCATTTGTCGAAATGGTTCAGAACTAAAACACACTACAAATGTATATGGAGTGGGAACAGGAAGTAAGTTTCCAATCAAGCACACCCAAAAAGTAATTAGAAGACCAAACCCTAAATCCTGAAATTGAGGATATAATGAGATATTTTCAATGAATGCTCTATGAGATTCATTTAATAAAAGATCTATAGCAATAATGGTTAAATTTATAAGCAAAATAATGAAAACAATGTCAATCTTTTTAACTTTCAATTTAATTTCCTTGCTCTGTATAATAAATAAGGTAAAGTGTTTAGAATTATAAAACTATTGGATTAAGAACATTTAAAGGTGCTTATAGACTTATAAGAATAATACTTAAGATTACACTTAAAAAAATAATTGCTACAATTATGATCCCAATTATTTTTCTTTTCTTGTACCTTTTTCTTATTGATGCCCTGAGATGTGAAGTAGGGTTACGTCGAACATGAGACATTTTACTATCTTTTAAAGAAGATTACTATTAAAATTAATTATTATCTTCATTTTCTTTCTTTTTTTTCTTATCAGTTTTTTGTAAAAGTTCAATTAATACCACATTATTGAATGAAAAAAGCATTCTGGGAACATATTCTTCGGCTAAATAAGGACCATCTTCTATCTCTTCTTTTAAGGGAAAAAGTTTTTTCTCTTTTATAACTGACCCTAAGTAATTTCTATCATATTCTTTGTATCCATATACTTTTTTATTTACTACAACTATTTTTCTTTCATAACCTTCAGGTACGTCAGCTTTTTCAAGGAGCAATAAAATTTTTTCTTTTGATAGTGCTTCAAGTAAAGCCAAATCTTGTTCTGTTCCCTCATAAGTAGGTCCATTTTGTGCTTCTACATACTCCGGTTCTTTTTCGATACCTGCTGTTATTTTGAAACCTAAGGTTTCATTACCCTCGTCGACAGCACCTATTTTAAAACCAATCCCATACCTATCTCTAACACTTGGTGCTAACTTAGCAGCAATAAATTTCATCCTTGTCGTAGTATTACTCCCATGCCAAATCCACACTCTATAACGAGAAGGATCAACGAAAAGTAGAACAAAATCTGGATCTAAAAGTTCATGTATTTGAACATCATCTGCTAATTCTAATTCTTGGAATTCATTCAGTTGATCATTATATTGAAAAACAGTAATTTTCTCTTTTTCTTTTTCTGGAAATTTATCATCTGCCATAATCTTAGTGAATCAGTTTTAAATTTATATTACTATATAATTTTACTATTATATTATTATTTTGACTTTTACAAATATCAAATGCGGGAAGGGAGATTTGAACTCCCGAACTCCTACGAGAATGGGTTCTGAGCCCATCGCCTTTGACCAAACTTGGCAATTCCCGCAAAAAATATTGTAAATTATCTAAAAAACTTATTTTTATTAATAATAATTATTTAAAATTCCTAAAAATTTTAATGATTACTTAACAATTGGATACTTTTGCGTAAAAAATGCAAGAGCTCTTGAATACGATACAAAATCTTAAAGACACAGAAATTAAGGCCCAAATTGATTCTCGTTTGGCTGAATTTCATGTTATTAGGAACCAAGAAAAAGAGGCAATTTTTAAAGAACTCTGTTTTTGTATCATGACCGCGAACTGTAGTGCTATGAAATGTATGGAGGTGCATGAACATGTTGGTGAAGGATTTCTCACTTTTTCTGAAATTGAGCTATCAAATAAATTTAAAGAACTCGGATATAGGTTTCCAAATATACGCACCAGGTTTATTATAGAAGCCCGAGAAAATATTTCTCAGTTAGAAAACATCATTAAATCTAGAAGTGATGGAAACAATTTACGTGAATGGATAGTGAAAAATATTAAGGGGATTGGATATAAAGAAGCGAGTCATTTCCTTCGGAATATAGGTTATAATGAATATGCAATTGTAGATTTTCATATTGTAGACTTGTTAGTTAAACACAATATCCTAGAGCGACCAAAAACTATGACAAAATCGAAGTATTTAGAAATTGAAATGATATTGAAAAGTATCGGAACGAAATTGAATTTAAACATGGCAGAGTTAGATCTTTATTTATGGTTTATAGAAACAGGAAAGATACTAAAATGATGTTAAGTCTAAAATCATGAAGTTATCCTCTGTTTTGAATTACAATTCTTGACCTAATTGAAGATCATCGTTTTATATAGTAGTCTAATCCTTACTTTTAGGTGGTATTTTATCCTCATTGTCTCTTCTTAATCTTTTACTGTAAATAAAACCTATAATAGATAGCCCACCTCCAATAAATGGACCAATGACAGCAAAACTAGGAATGCCCCTTCCCCAAAAGCTCTCTGGAAATTCAAAATTTATTTGAGTATATATAAAATAACCCCACTCTGCACCAACAATAAAGAAAATTGTCGCTCCAATTAGCACAATGCCAATAGTCAACCAAGACCAAGGTATTTCTCTTTCTCTGTAATTGAGAGGTGAGCTGAACAAAATAATTGTACAAATGATTATTAAAATAGTAGTAGTAAACTCCACAATATTCAGACTTGGAATGACATCAATTCCACCAGAAACCCCTCCAAAGGAAACCCCTCTATCACTATTACAATAATGATAACCCAAGATATAGCCGCTCATATAATATAGAACAATATATAAATTACCATACTCTTCAAAGGAAACAACTAAAACAGGAGTGAAAAGGCTAATAGCTGTAATGATACTTCCAATGAAGGATAATATCCAAATTTTTTTTTGATTTTAGGCAATAATTTGATTCTTTTTATATATTGTCAAATACGATTAGTTTAAACAACATACAATGCATTTATTGATTTATAGTTATATTATTTTTAAATTAACGCTCTAAGTTAAAATTAAAGATAAACTGTTTTTAAGCTTTTTTACGTTCAATCTTTTGAACACACACTAGATATTAAATTATATATGGTTTTCTCTCCATTCTTATTGGTTCTTAATATATTAAAAAAACATAAAAAAAAATTTAATTATTCTGATTTTAAATTATATCCACATCCAGGACAAAATTTAGCCTCAAGATCAGGTATTTTTTCACCGCATACTGGACAGAAATTAATTCCATGAGGTACTTCAATTGGTTCAGATACAATAGGGGCAATTTCTTCTCTTACTGGAGGCTCCTCTTTCACTAATGGAGGTTCATCTTTACTTATTGGCGTTATCTCAACTTCTTCTACTTTACCTATACTCTTTCCAATAATAAATCCTAAGATTGACAATCCCCCTCCAATAAATGGACCGATAACTGCAAAACTAGGAAGACCCCCTTGCCAAAAGCTATCTGGTGTAGCATAGTTAATAATATGATATACAAAATAACCCAATTCAGTTCCTGCAATGTAAAAAATGGTTCCTCCAATAAGCAAAATACCAAGAGCTATCCAAGAGCCCGGAATTTCCTTTCCTCTATGAGTTAGAGGCGAGATGAACATGATAATTGTACAAACGATTATTAAAATGAAACAACTAATCCCAACAATCATTAGACTTAGTATTCCTATGAATCCCGGTACAGGAAAACCACCCCCAACAACAAGATAAAAGCCATTCATATATCGAATTACTGTATTTCCTGGAGCTGGCATCCCAGGAAATAAAACCGCTGGCGTGAAAAGACTGATTGCTGTAATAATACTTCCGATAAAAGGCAATATCCAAATATGATTTCGCATTTCAGACATAAATTTCAACTCTTTTTTTAGAACTTTCAAATATGGAATTTACATGAATTATTTAAAATAATTACTGGTTTATGATTGTTTTCTTATTTATTTAATTCTTTACCTCAAAATGAAAGGTTTGAGGAATATCAAAAAATACAGTATTATAAATTTACCTATCAGAAAAATTAACATTAAGTAAATTTAAATATGAATGTATAAAATTCAACATTATTAATTACATGACTAAGAAGTGATTCAAGGTAAGATACCCTAATAAAGTAATAGAGTTCATTCAGCAGCTCCCTGAGGGACATCTTGGTTTAGTAAAATTAATTAAAAAGAATTATAAGAAGTTAAATTTTGAAAAATTAGAATATGTAAACCCAAACCTTAATATAGCGCAAATAAAACAACTCTATAAGCAGATCATTGAAGAGATTTTCTCTCTAAATCCGAATGCTTTAGAATTGCTTAAAACATTATATTTAATAAATATGGAAATCGATACCAATATTGATGGTGGATCTATAAAAACATGCTGCAAATTTCCCGATATAGAGAAATCTATCAATTTTTTACTAGAAACAGGGATAATTAAGAAAAAGAATGGTAAAGAAGAGAGATACGAATTTACTTTTCAAGAAATCCAAGATAATATAGAGCTTCTTACAGACAAAAAAAATAGCGAAGAAGTAATACAATATTATGAAAAAAAATTAAGGAGACTCAAGGATAATGTTCAAGATCAGATTGAAATATTACTTCATAAGGCAAAAATTAATCCCTCTGAAGATTTAGTGAATGAATTCCTAGCTATTGCTAATGCCATAGAAGAATTTGACTATCGGCATAGAAGATTAATTAATATTGCTGAAGAATTATTTATTCTTGAAGATAAATATAAAGCACCAATATTACTAGTAGTTGGTAATATTTTTTCTGTTTTAGGAAATTCTGAGGATGCAGAGAAAATCTTTCTTAACGCTTTAGATATTTATAAAAATTTGGCTGAAAATTATTACAAAATATATCTACCCTATGTCGCGGCAACTCAAAAAAACCTCGGAACCTTATATATTGATTTAAAGCGGTTTGAAGAGGCAGAAAAGGTATACAATGATGCGTTGCATTCATATAAAGAGTTAGAACGACAATATTACGATGTTCATTCACCAGACTTTCATTCAAAAGAGTATAAAAGTATCGAAAATTCATATATCGATGATCTAAAGGCATATAATGAATTAATAAAAAAATATCATGGGATATATTTGCCTGCGGAACCCCCGATTGTAAGTGATTTTGGACATGCTGGTATTGATTTAGACTTATTAGAGGATATTCAAGATGGAACCATTGATTCTATAGATAATTACAAAAAATTGGCGAAAGTGTATTACGATATGTATTTAATTGATATTGCTAAGACTCTAAGTAATCTTGGAATCACCTACAGTGAATTAAAGAAGTTTGAAGATGCTGAAGAGATGCACCTTGTGGCATTAAAAATTAAAAAAAAAATAGTAGAACATTTTCCTGACCAAGTTTTACCTGAGCTAGTACTTACTCTAATAGATCTTGGAGACTTATATGCTAGTTTAAATAAATTTGAAGACGCAGAACCAATGTTCATTGAAGCATTAAAAATATCTCAACAATTAGCAGAGAAGAATCCAGAAGTATATATGTACAATATTGCTCTTATCCAAAACTCTCTAGGCATGGTATATTCCAAGTTACAGAAATTTGAGGAGGCAGAACAATTCTACCTTGATGCATTAAAAATCTTTGAACTCTTTGCTAGTAAAGATCCACAAACCTATTCCTACAACGTTGCTGATGTTCAGAACAACCTTGGAAATTTATTTTTGATCTTAAGAGATCTTGATAAAGCTGAATTCTATCTTAATAACGCAATTAAAAATGATACTGCTAATATAGATGTAATATATAATCTTGCCTGTCTAGAATCACTTAAAAATAACCAAATAGAAGCTTTGAAATTATTGACCAAAGTAATAAAACTTGATGAAGCCTATATTAAGAAAGCATTAGAAGATAAAAAACTAGATAACATTAGAAATTTGGATGAATTTAAAGAATTGATTGGTGGTTAAAATTCCAAAAATTACATTAAAAAAAGTTACAAGGCTTAATCTAAGGCCTATTTTACAATTAGAAGTCAAACCAGAGCAGAAAACCTTAGTTGCTTCTAATGCCGTATCAATATCAGAGGCTTATTTCAATAAGGATGCATGGTTCCGAGCAATTTATGCAGATTATAAACCAATTGGATTTGTTATGATAAGTGATACATCTTTAAAGTATAAGAACAATCCAAAGCACATTCCTTCATACTTTCTATGGAGATTTATGATTGATAAAAGTTATCAAGGAAAGGGATATGGGAAAGAAGCTATGAACTTAATAATTAATCATGTAAAAAATAGACCAAAAGCGAAAGAATTTCTACTAAGTCATTCTAAGTATGATGGAAATGCTGGCAAATTTTATAAGAAATGCAGCTTCGAATATACTGGGAAAGAAATTGGGGATGAATTAGTTATGCGTTTGGAATTATAAGGATTTAATAACTTCTTTTCTATATTTTGCAATCTTTTCTCTAGCATAAATACATACTAATTTAATTATCTTAGTCCTATATTAGTGTTTCTGTTAACCTTTGATTCCCATATTTAAAATTTGAAAAGGGCTTTTTATCTTTTCAATACTTCAGAGACATTTCTCAATGAAATAATCTTAAATGAAATAAAAGAAACAATGATTAGATGTATTAATCAAATTTAATAACTCTGTTAATTAAGTTGATACTATTAGATTTTTTTTACAAATTTAAAATTGATAATAAGGTTGTTGAGCACTCTCTGGAGATATCTTAAAGAACCCTTTATTCAAGTAGTTATTCAAAATTAATATTTGATGGATTAGTTTGCAAAACGAAATTAAAGTGACTGAGATTTTTCTTATCAGAATTGAGTATGAAAAACCCAAAGGAGTAGTATATAGAAATATAAGGGCTATAGAATACCCTAATTTCCTAAATATCTATCCCAAAGAAGCTCTATTAAAGGGATTAATAATATCAGAAATTAAAGTTATAAAAAAATATCAATCTTACGAGGATTAAATCTATTTTATGGTTATAATCCTATATTACTTTATGTGAAAGTCTTTAGACATAAACTGATTATTTTATTATGAGATATTTTAAAAATTCAAGTAACTCAAATTTGTAATTAACCTATAAACAATAGAGTTGTTTAATTGAGGAAAAAATATATTATTTTAATTCCAACTTATTTTCACAATAAGGACAATGAAGTGGTAATTCTTCATTACAAGTCTCCAATTCCTCACTACTCACTATATTTTTCCAGCAAATTAACTTATCTCCTTTCTGGACCATATCTCGACCATGATGTTGTGGGATGATATCTTTAGTTTCACAATGATCGCATATAATTAACTTAGCTTCATTTTCTATCTCTTCTGTAGAGATTTCTTTATATTTGAATTTATACCGGAAAATGGTTAAACTATTAAGCAGAATAGCAAGAGACACTCCCATATCACCTATTCCTACTGCTAGCCAGAGTGTCATAAAACCTATAACTGTTAGAATCGCGAACGAAACTTTTACAATAATCGAAGTCCAAATATTTTGTCTTATTTTTTTATTTGTTTTCTTTGCGATATCAATATAAGTAAGGATTTTTTTCAAATCTTCACCAATCACAATGATATCTGCAGTTTCTAATGTAATATCTGTAGCGGAGGCTCCAATAGCAATACCTAAATCGGCAAGAGCTAATGCTGGAGCATCATTTATGCCATCACCAACCATTGCTACTCCTTTATATTGTTGCTTTAGATTTTTTATTTTCTCGAGTTTTTCATCAGGTAAATGTTCACCGTAAGCTTGATCAATGTCTAAACATGCCCCGATTGAATTACATACTTTTTGATTATCACCAGAAATTAATACGGTTTCATATCCTCTCTTTTTTAAACCATTAATTAGAATTGGAGCAGAAACCCTTAATACGTCTCTAATTGAGATTATTCCTAATATGTGTCTTTGGTTTCCTAACAGAATTGGGATTGTTCCAGAAGTTTCAATATTTTTAATATCATCCATTGGAAGCTTATATTTCAATTCATCAATAAAATTCTGACTCCCAACATAAAACAATTCCCCACCAATATGACCTTTTATTCCTCTTCCTTTTATAACTTCAAAATTATCAACTGCATGGAATTTTAAGTCCATATCTTTTGCTTGATTCACTATTGCTTTTCCAATTGGATGTTCTGAAAGAGCCTCTAAACTAGCGGCAATACTTATAATATCAGATGATTTAGCACCATTATAAGGAAAAATATCAAATATTTTTAGTTTACCTTCAGTAAGGGTTCCTGTTTTATCAAATGCAAAAACTTCGATATCTTGAAGTTTCTCAATAAACTTATTCCCTTTTACTAGAATTCCTTCTTTAGCTTGCTTAGTTAAAGATGCTATATTTGCTAAGGGAGTAGATAAGGTTAAAGCGCATGGACACGAGACAACTAATAGGACCAGTCCTCGATAGAACCAATTATAAAAATTGAATCCAAATAAGGGAGGAATAACCATAACTAAAATGGATGACAGAAGGATAATAGGTGTGTAATACTTTGCAAACTTTTCAATAAATCTTTCGTGTTTGCTTTTATTTTGTTGCGCAATTTTCACACTTTCAGCAATTTGAGCTACTAATGTATTTGCACTTTCTCTTGTAACCTCAATATCTATAAAACTATCAGAATTTAAACTAGCTGCATATACTTCATCACCTTCATGTTTAAAAACTGGAACAGATTCACCTGTGATTGCACTTTCGTCAAGATAGGAGCTTCCTTTTATAATAACACCATCTAAAGGAACTTTCATACCTGGTTTTATACCTATGATATTGCTTATTTTTACTTCCTTCGAGGGAACATTTACATATCCATTTTCAGATTTGAGTAAAGCATCATCTGGAGCGAGTTCGAGTAATTCTTTAATAGCGTTTCTCGACTTATCTGTTGTTATCTCCTCTAACATTTCTGCAATAGCATATAACAATAATGCTGTTGCACCTTCTTGCCCATGTAATATAAAAAATGAAGCAACACCCGCGATAATCATTAATAAATTAGCAGTTATTTTCTTTTCACTTAGATCCTCAATAGCTTCCTTGAACACCCCCGAACTAGAAAGGAGGATTGAAGCAATTGCTAGAATCTGAGCAATTAGCACAGTTTCAAATGCAAATTCTAAAACTATGGAAATTCCAAGCAAAATCCCCGCAGGAATTATGAAATACCAGAAATTTTCTTCAAAAAAAGATTCTTCTTCTTCCTCTTTTATTTCACAAACAGATGAAGAGCACGCTATAGTAGTAATTTTTTCTCACCTATGTAATTATTATATAAACTTCAATTAGAACTTAACATTTATGGAGTATAAAAGAATGAATTGCAGCATGAAAAATTTTATTGATTTTTCCATAATATTTTTATTTTAAATAAAAAATAGTAAGGATGATATTTCTTAGGTCATTTTAAACGATTTAAAGATTATCTTATTTTATAACATACACAAGTTTCTGTCCTTCCTGTTCTTCAAGCTTTAACTCTCTCCTAATAGCTTTTCGGATTAAATAACCTCCAATATGCAATATAGAATCCTTAAGTATAGAATCTTTGTCCATTGAAGCATTACAAGGATAAGCATGGTGAGCTTTACTTATTCTTTCGTTTAAAGAAAGGTCTCCACTCTTCCCATTCTTAAAATATTTAGATTTTAATTGTTGGCATATATAATAAGTACTTCCACATGGAGCACTCTGGATAACACAAGTATCTTCAATTGATTCTCCATCTTTACTTAATAGAAATGAAACAATTGGTTCTCCAATTTTATAATAATCTATAAATTCATCAATAAAATCATGTTCAGTTGTTAAATGAAAGCCAATTTTGTTATATTCATTTAAATTTTTACTTAGGGAGCAGAAAGGTTTAGGAAATGCTGCTTGAATACCATATTTTTCGAATTCTTCTAATACTTGAACTTGAAGTCCAGCAGGTACCCATTTAGGATATTCTATTGGAACAATAACAGCTTTAACTCCACTATCCTTTAAATAACTAGGAAGACCAGTGAGTAAATCTTGATGAATTCCTACAACTATTAAAAAATCAACTGAAGGGAGATTTTTAGGGAGGTATTCTTCTGGTTCTTCAATAAATTCAGGAACTTTTTCACCTACTTTTTCATAATAATAGATTGAATTAGCAAAACTCTTTATATGCTCACGACACTTATCGCATTTTACATTTTGTTCTAAATCTTCGCAAGCTTTACAGAATTCCTCATTATTAATGAGATTGCCAACAAACTTTTGAGTTAACATCTCAATCTCTGTTCCGATGCCGTAAAAAACTCCTAGTTTATACATTTCCTCAGTCAACATTAAAATGAAATAAATATATGTTTTTATTTGTATTTTTAATACATAATAAGAAATATATTACTTTAGCTGAACATGTTCTGCATGCATTTGAAGTAAACTTAATCCTCAAACACAGCCATCGTACTTTTACTCTCTCCCACTCTAACTAGAATCTTTTTATTATTATATATTTCTTTCAGTTTATCATGAATATATTTTGCTAAAAGTTCGCTTGTTGTGGCTGGTAATGGCAAAAAGAAAACATCTTCTCGTGGGAAAACATACCGTTTCTTAGAAGTCACAACTTCCACAGAATCTTTCTCTTCTCGTATATCTAAATCATTAGATTCTGTTGGTATCAAAACGTAATGATCCATAGGTTTAACAATAGAAATTAATTTACTCTTTAGATCTGTAAAATCTACAACAAAATGATTTTCATCAAGATTATCACTTAATTCAACATACACATAATAATTGTGACCATGGAGTCTTGTACATTGAAGGGGTTCTTTTAAGAAGTGACTAGCACTAAATTTAATTTCGGTTGATTCAACTACGACTTTAAATACCATAAATAGAGTTCCCCCAATGTTATTTCTTTGCTTTCATTTTTTTGTATTTCAGAAGCGCTTTGGTATTTTTATATTTTATGCTTATAAAATCGAAACAAAAAACAAAATTTCTAAATAATTTTTGATCCTTTTCGAAATCATAATCTCTTATATGAATATTTTATTATATATAGTGAAAAAATATAATTTTCTGGTGTTTAAATTTACGACACTTTCTTATTAATCAAACCAAATATCTTATTATCTGTCCATTCTCCATCAATAAATTCCATATCTTTCAGATGTCCTTCTTCGATAAAACCGAGGTTTTTAAACATAGTTATTGAACGAATATTAGTTGTACTAATCTCTGATACTATTTTATGTAAATTTAACACATTAAATGCATAATCAATCATCATCTCCACAGCTAATGTACCGATCCCTTTTCCCCAATATTCAATTTCACCTATAAATATTCCGATTTCTCCTCTACGGTAAGGTGCGATTATCTTAAATAAACCCACCATTCCTATTGTTTTTTGATCTTTTTTATGCCAGATCTCAAGCCATATATTTTTTTCATCAAGATATTCTGGGAACCACTCTTTTTTTATTACTTCGAGAGTCTGGGGATTATACACTGATATAAACTTTGCAATAGTTGGATTATTTATCCATTTCAGATATGTATCTACATGCTCTTTGTTTTTTACTAATAAATCTATTATCTCTCCTTGTAAGAAGACTACATTTCCCATTTTCTTATACCCTCTCCTGTATTATTTTAAGTTTTATTTAATTCTTTTCTAATGTATTTTTATATTTTATGTTTAAAAACAATTATCACTGTCAGAAGTTTTCATAAAAGCAAGATATTTTAAATCAGTAAGATAATTTCAATAAAAAATAAACCATATTTTAAAATAGATCTGAGTTTTACTATTTACAATAAATTTAAAGATGCTCATACTATGGAATACAAGAGATTAGCAATAACAGGAGCCAATGGGTATTTAGGGGTACATACAATTAAGATTGCAATACAAAAGGGGTGGCAAGTTGTTGGTATTGTAAGACGAGATTCTGCTGCTAAAGAAGTGGAATCATACGGTGCTAAAGCAGAAATAATTAAAGATTTCAAGCTTGATTCATTAAAAAAAGCTATTGCTGGCTGTAAAGCAGTCATACATTTTAGAGGTGTTGTGTGCGGATCTGAAGAACTTTTCGAAAAGATCAATATCGATGGAATGCGAATTTTAGTTGAAGCTGCTCACGAAGCAAGAGTATCTAGAATAATTTTTCCTTCTGGTTTAGGAGTTGACAAAT
>JAEOTV010000138.1 GCA_016839635.1 Promethearchaeota archaeon
AAGACCTAAGCGATGCACTAACTGTTTCACGAAGATTTTTCTTTTGTAATAGTACGGACCTTCATTTATTCTAAAGCATGTTTAGTGAACATAATTAACATTGCAATAATCCTATTATAAAATAAAAAAAGAGAGGGCCAATATAATAAAATAACAATCCAGTATTAAGCAAAGGAACATTAAAAGCCTGGATTACGAAATTAAGTCAAGAACCTTTTGTAATTTTTTTTTGGTTTTAATTATCTTATACTCTCTCAATCAAAAAATTAAAAAATTCATTAGAATTAAAGAGGATTAGGTTTATAATTTGATTAATATTGGTATATTTTAAATGGTCAAGATGAATAAAAATAAAAAACACCCAGAAGAAATCCCCACTTCAAAAGAGGACGAAATATTTAAATTATTAACGCATCAAACGCGCCGAAATATAATAAAAGTATTAGGAGAACGCGATCTTACATTTTCACAAATCAAAAAGAATTTAGAAATTGATAGTCCAATGCTTTCCTATCATCTTAAAAGCATGAACGAATTTGTCGTACAAAAAAAATCCAAATATACATTTTCCGGTATTGGAAGGGCGGCATTACTTCTTCTTACAAAAACCGATCATTCGTTTAAAATTTCGAGATATAGAAGAAATTTTTTTTATGCATATATAATAACTCTATTTTGCTGGATAGCGGCAGAGATATTTACTCCTCTTGCTTTTTGGTTCGTTTCACCAAAACCTCTCTCTAATTTAATAATCCAAATCATAATAAACGGAATTTGTACGATCAATTTAATCGTTCTTGGACTCTTAAAAAGTCGTTATACTTAAGATTAACAACTTTGTACCAATTTGAGTTCACTTTCTTAATCGAAAATAAGGAAAGCTATTGAAAAAGTCTACAGGCTAAAGATAAGCAAATATTAAAAATCAAAGAGGGGGGCTACAAAAAGGTAAGGCAGTTTATTTTGTGATTTGCTTATTCTGAGATAAATTAGTAAAATTGGATATTTAACACCTCTCAATATATTACCAATTGACTATATTATCCTAAGTATTATTAATCCGTGAAAAAATTCCTACTTTAAGAGTTTTAAAAAAATTAAAATTAAAAAAAAAAAATTATTTCCCATATTTTTTAAAAAGTAAGATTCCTACAATAACTAGTATAACGCTGAATATTGTAAGAATAATTAGATCCCACCAGATAGTTAGTTCACCTAAAGAGCCACCATTAAAGAGTTTAGTTAATGCGTCTGTTGCATAGTGCAAGGGCATAAATTTACTGATCATTTCAGCTTCATTGGGTAACGGATACAAACCCGATGCTAGCATCTGTTGTGGTAGCATAAAAATCCAAATAATTCCAGCAGCCGCTTTGGCATTTTTAGCGATTGTTGCTGTAATTAACCCAAACCCAATCGTAGAGAGGGAAAATACTATCATAAATATAAATGCAGATATTATGTTAACAGCTGATCCAACAGGACGATAACCCAACAAGTAACAGATAAGTGCAATTATTGCGACTTGAATGATTGCCATTCCAATATTTGAGATTATATGACTCATTATAAACTCTAATGCTGTCGTCGGCGTTGTTTTAATCCGTTTCAACATACCTTGTTCCCGATCTTCTGCAAATGAATATGATACGGGCATTGCCATATAAAGAGCACTAATTGCAAACAGTCCTGGAACTAGAAATTCAAAAACGGTTAGTCCAGTTTCATCTATTATTATCGATCCAAATAGCAGTCCAAAAGTTAAGGCTAATACAACTGGGAGTAACAGTATCATAAATAACGCTGATGGTACTCTTATTAAACTCTTAAATTGTATAGTCATAAAAGCTGATACTCGTCTGAAATTCATTTTTAAAACCCCTCCAGTATTCTTCTTCCTGTAATATTTAAAAATACATCTTCCAAATCCTCAGAATGATATTTCTCAACTAATTCTTTTGGTGTTCCTAAAGCTATTAACTTTCCAAAATCTATTATTGCGACTCTATCGCATAGTGATTCTGCTTCTTCAATGTAATGGGTTGTCAAAATAACTGTTATATCCTTTTGTTTTAAAGAATTTATGAAATTCCAGGTTGTTCGTCTAATTCGAGGATCCATTCCAATTGTCGGTTCATCTAAAAATAAGATGGGAGGATCATTTATCAATGCCATGATGAGATTTAATTGTCTAATCATTCCACCGCTATAATGCTTTGCTTTTCTCTTACTTGCCTCAGATAAACCCAATAAATTAAGGAACATATTCATTCTTTTGTTTATATCTTCTTTTTTTACGAGATGCAATTTACCAAAAAGTTCTATATTTTCTTTAGCATTAAGATATTGATAAATAGCTGCTTGTTGTGGACATACACCGATTAATTCCTTTATCTTTTTTAGGTCCTTTTTTATATGATGCCCTTCCACATAAGCATCACCTTCAGTTGGTGATATTAACCCACATAATATATTTATTATAGTGGTTTTACCCGCTCCATTTGGTCCTAATAAACCAAAAATTTCACCTTGTTTTACCGAAAATGATATGCCATCTACAGCTTTAACTTCTTCAATGGTTTTCTTATTCCTGTATATTTTTCTTAAATTTAAGACTTCAATTGCCTTGTTATTATAAGCTTCTTGTATATTTTTATTGTTTAATAAATTCAAATTTTTTGTTTTTATCATTCATTCACACCTTTTTTCTTTTTTTTATGCTAAAAGCTTAATTTGCTTAATTTTAGTAAGAAATCCAAAATATATAAGATAATGAGTGTAGAAGCCTTTAGTATAGAGACATTGACTATCAAAAAAGTAGTAAAGAAGTGTTGACTATCTAAAAATTTAAATGCATTATATTGTAGGTACGTACCTAAAGCACCACAATTACACAAATTTCATTTTATTTTAATTATTTTTTTGGAATACTTCCAATTAGATATCTACTACTACATAACAATGTAGAGAAAAAATTTAATGCGGACAGTCAACTAATAGATCTTGATTTAAATAGTAATAAATATGTATTGTTGATCATGACGAATAAAAACAAAATCCAACCGGAAGAAATTCCCATTTCTAATGAGGATGAAATTTTTAAATTGTTAACAAATCAAACGCGCCGGAATATTATAAAAATATTAGGAGATCGTGACCTTACTTTCTCGCAAATCAAAAGGGATTTAGAGATAGATAGTCCAAGTCTTTCCTATCATCTTAAAAGCATGAAACCATTTGTTATTCAAAAAAAATCTAAATA
>JAEOTV010000139.1 GCA_016839635.1 Promethearchaeota archaeon
AAAAACTCTCACCACTATTAAAAATGTCCCTGAGGAATATGTTGAGAGAGCTACCCTAAAAAATGCTAAAAGATACACCACAAAAAGATTGAAAGAACTTGAAGAGAAAATTCTCAATGCAGAAGATAAAATCAATGATTTAGAATATGAAATTTTCAATACTATTCGAGAAAAGGTTGAAAAGGAAACAATAAAGATTCTAGAGACAGCACATAATATAGCAATCATTGATGTTCTTGCGTGTTTTGCTGAAATTGCAGAACAATATAATTATTGTAGGCCTAAGATAAATAAAGATAATAAAATTATAATTAAAGCAGGTAGACATCCCGTTATTGAGCAAATTAATTTTGATGAACAATTTATACCTAATGATTGTTATTTAGATGATGAAAATGACCAATTATTAATTATTACCGGCCCAAATATGGCAGGCAAGAGTACATATCTTAGGCAAGTAGCATTAATATGTATTATTGCACAAATGGGCTGTTTTGTCCCAGCCAAGTCTGCCACAATCGGAATAATTGATCAGATCTTTACGCGTATAGGCGCCTCAGATGATCTTGCTAGAAAATTAAGCACTTTTATGATTGAAATGACTGAAACCGCTAAAATTTTAAATTACACAACCCCGAAAAGTCTTATTATTATAGATGAGTTAGGAAGAGGTACTAGTACGAGCGATGGACAGAGTATAGCTATGGCTACTCTTGAGAAATTGCATGAATTAAGGGTCAAGACTTTATTTAGTACTCATTATCATCAATTAACAGAGATCAATCTACCAGGAGTTAAAAATTATCATTTAGATATTATTGAAAATGATGATGGGAGTATCAATTTTGTCCGAACATTAAAACCAGGGAGTACAGATAAATCTTATGGAATCCATGTCGCGAAATTAGCGGGAATTCCGGACGATGTAATAATAAGAGCATTTGAAATTCTTGAACAAATAGAAGAAAAAGATCCTTTTAGAACAACAGTAAGAGAAAATGGTGAAGTAGCATCACCGAGTAAGCATTATGATAAAATAATTAATGGAAAAAAGGTCGAACTTGAAAAATTAAATAAGGAATTAAAAAATCTAAGAGAGATACTAAAGGAATGTAATGAAGATCTAACTAGAACAGAAAAAGATCTTGAAAAGCGAAAGAGAGAAATTAAGGAATCGGAATTGAGCATTAAAACTGAAAAAGATAAAATTCCAAAAAGGAAGAAATATGTTCAAACGAGTTTATTTGAACCGATTGATAGTAAAGAAAAAATGGCAGATTTAAGAGACATTATTAATAAAATTGACTTAAAATCAGATATTCCAAAATACCTAAAAGAAAAAATACTAGAACTAAAAAATAAGATAGAAAAACTTAGCTAACCAAGAACGACCGGAAGTATAAAAACTATAGTAGTCAAATAAACATAGTATACCGTAATAATTGAGACGAGGATAATCCGGTATAAATTTCTTCTATCCTCCCTTTTTATATTCTCTAAAAATATTATCAATAGCAGTCCAATAAACATCAAATGCGAAGGTTGTAATGCTTTCCACATTATTGAATCGATAATGAAAATACCTTGAATTCCTGAGTCACTATGAAACCAATTACTAACCATTTGCAAGAAATAATTGGGAAAAATGATATAGGGAATACATAATATCACTAAAGGAGTTAAAAAATAAATGAGATCTTTCCACTTTATTTTTCTAATAATGAGTAGAACTGGAAGAAATAGCAAAGCAGTTATTTTAAATGTGGAAATAGTAAATAGAATTCCAGAAATCCATTTCTTATCTTTTTCCAAAAATACAAATGAATAAAATAACAAGAATGATATTAAAAAATTGACGTTATTATAATACGCATCAATACTATAACCAACCATACTCAGCATATAAAAAATTAGTAAATCTTTTCTATTCTTAAATACTTTCGGTGATTTTCTAATAATAAAAATTACTAAGACTAATCTTAGAATATCCCAAACATAAACTCCAATTATCGGAGGTATTAAATAAATCGGATAAAATATAAAATACCAGAAATAAAGATAATAAGGTGGCCAATCTGAGATGGTAACTTCGTTATAGAAATCAATTAAACCATTATCCATCCCTTCGATAAGGATATAAAAATCAATATCTTTAGTGGCTTGCATCCATTCAGAAATTTCAAAGAAACTTAGAAATATTCTTATTTCAATGAGGATAATTGTGATGGCTACAAAAATACAAATGATATACCATTGAAAAGATGATTTTTCTTCTTGCTTCGTTAAATTTTGAATACTCATAATTTGCACTCTATAAAATTATATTAAAGTATTAAAAGAAATATAAAAGACTTACCTTCAAATTAATTGCTAATTTAAGGCATTCTTGGATCTAAATTTATTTAAACTTTAATAGTGTACTATTTTAAATTTGATTGTAATGAGAAATATATTAGCTTAAAATTCTTATCTAATCATTGAAATAAAATTCTGCAAATTGTTTAAAAACTTTGAACGTAAAAAAAATTAAAAAAATTTTAAATGCGGAGCAGATTGCAGCGGGAGAAGTGGTCGACAGACCTGCTAATATTGTAAAAGAACTTATTGAGAACAGTATTGACGCCGAGGCATCTGAAATAAGAGTTATTGTAAAAAGAGCTGGAAAATCATCAATCCAGGTAATAGATAATGGGGTTGGAATTCCCTCTGAAGACCTTGAAAAAGCTTTTGAGCGACATACAAGCAGTAAAATTAGAAGTATTAAAGATTTGGAGGAGCTTTCTACTCTAGGATTTAGGGGAGAAGCGCTCGCGAGTATTTCAGCAGTAAGTAAAGTTGACATTACATCTAGAGTTGAGTTTGAAGAGAAAGGGGTTCAGTTAATTATTGACGGAGGAAAAATCATAGAAAGAAAAAGAGCATCTTGTCCAGTTGGTACAAAAATTCAAGTATCCAATCTTTTTTATAACCTTCCAGCAAGGCAAAAATTTCTTAAAACTGATGCTACAGAATTAGGTCATATTACGGACATTCTCCAGAGATATTCTTTAGCTTACCCAGAACTTCATTTTATTTATCGCCATAATGATTTAGACATACTCAACTGTCCTGCTTCAAATGATTTAAAGACAACTGTATTTCACATCTATGGAAAAAAAATAGCTAAGTTTATGGAACCTTTTAACTATGAAGATAAAGATAATAAATTTAGGATAAATGGTTTGTTAGGTCATCCTCAAATTGCTAAAAAAAACAGATCTTACTCAAGTTTATTTATAAATCGGCGCTATATCATTAGTGATGTTTTATTTAGAGCTATTATTGAAGCGTATGAAGGAACATTAATGGTAAGTAAATACCCTTTTTTTATTATTTTTCTTGAACTTGATCCTTCTGTGATTGATTTTAATGTTCATCCAAAGAAACTCCGCGTGAGATTCGAAAGAGAAGATGCTATTTATAATAAAGTCTACAATGTGATCCGGAGTTTAGTAGAAGATAAATTTATAATTAAAGAGGCAAAATATCTATCCACTGACTTAGAGGTTTTTATACCAAAAGAAGAGAAAACTTCTGAAGATATTATAACACCTATAGAAGAAATTCCTAAAGAAGAAACTGAAGTTGAAGAAAAAATCCTAGAAGAACCTATTATTCCCGAAAAAAGTGTGCAATTAAGCCTAGAAGATAATAAAATAGAAGGTAATAGAGATAAAAAAGATATACCTGAAGCTTTTTTGAGAGGAAATTATATAGTCTCCGAGAACTTTCCTAAATTGCGATTAATTTCTCAAACCGGTCAGTTAAGTAATAAAGTATATGTAGTGTTGGAGGGAATTAATGAGAATGGCGAAGAAGGATTATTTATTTTAGATCAACATGCCGCCTCTGAACGCATAAATAAAGAAAAATTCTTGAGTGAATATGAAACTTCAAAAATAAGTAAGCAAAGATTAATATCTGCTTTAAAAATTGAAGTATCTCCGAGTGAAAGAATTTTTTTAGAATCGAATATGAATGAAATCCAGAAGTTGGGATTTAACTTTGAATATTTTGGAGGGAACACTTTCATTTTAAGAGATATTCCCGTGATCATGAGAAAACTTCCAAATATAAACATCATAAAAGAAATTATAAGCGATATTACAGAAATTGGAAAGGATAACAGTTTTGCTGGGATTAAAGAAGATATAATTAATTACTTATCATGCCATAAGAGTATTAGAGGAGGAGATGATCTTTCACTAAAAGATATACGTGAACTATTAATCAAATTAGCAAAATGCAAAGATTCTTTTCATTGTGCTCATGGTAGACCGACCATGAGATTTTTCTCATATAAAGAATTAGATAAGTTATTTAAAAGAATTAGTTAAAATTGAATTTTTTACTTTCTTTTTATGCTTTTGAAAAAGCTATCCCTTCAATGCCTTGTATGCCATCAACTTGCTTAAATAATTCTTCAAGTTTATCTGTTCCACCCCATTCTTCTGGATATCTTACTCTTACTCTTGCTTTCTTCAATCCAAACGCGACGGGTTGAACATCATATTTTTCAATAGCACAAGTATCAGGTAAAACAGCTTTTAAATTCCCCACTAATGCTTCAAAATCAGCGTCAGTATCATCAGGAATCACATCAATCAGAGCAATAAATTCTCCCATTATAAGCTCGCCTCGTATAATAATATTAAGGTCCTGAAAAGTCACATTTCAAACAACGATACTCCTTTCCCATTTCCCTACAGCGCTCACATCTCCAAATTGTTACATCTCCGCAAGAAGGACATGGAAAATGAACTGCTGCTTCATAAGGAGTTATTGGTCTGCCACAACCAAAACAGACATTCCGTTTGTACGTTGCCATTGACATATCACTTGTAAATCTTAAATTTAATTTAAATTTAGATAATTAAATACAATTTAAACTTAGATAATAGAATAAAATATAACTTTAATTATTTTTGGTTTTAAAATTGCTCCTAATAGAAAAAAATTATGGTGATTTAATTGATTTATTGGATGATTTAAATTGATTTATTCATTATTGCACAAACAAGTAAATTAAATTTTAAATTAATAAACACCTTAATTTGCATATAATAATTTTATAAAGAGAATTGAGATGCCAGAAAATAAAGTAAAGAAATACTTCTCATTAATAGAAGCGTGGGCTTGGTGCGATATATGTGAGGATATGGTTGCTTTAAGGGTTGATAAGGAAGAAATTCTCGACGGACTAAAAATGGGTATTTACACCAAAGAATTTAAACATTCCAACCAGTCTCCTGATCTAGAAGATACTGATGATCGTTCTGGGCAAGAACACACAGTTTATGTCTATATTAATGATAGTTTTGATGTAACTGGGGTCAAATCCTTTTTTGGAGAATCTCCGACTACAGAAGAGATTGGTGCAAAAGCTTTTCAAGAAGGAACTGATGTTAGAATTCCTGTCGTAGTAAAAGAGATTCCACCAATGGCCGTGCAATTTGGAATGCTTAATAAAGATCAGTTTAAAGTGCTAAAAGTTTGCGACGGAATGAATACCATTGAACAAGTTGCAGCAATAGCAGAGATAAGTACAGAAGAAATAGAAAAGATGATGGAACAGCTGAGAAAAAAAGGATTAGTAAAAGTTATTAAAAGAACATAAACAAATTTTAATATATCTTTTTGGGTCTAGAGCTTATTCTTTTATCTAAATATATTTAATTTTAATGGGAATGCTCAATCATCTTGCGTGCAATAAATTTAAAAATTTCCTCTACATTATCTCCTGTCTTAGATGAACACTCAAAATAACCAGATAAGCCATATTTATTCGAGATTTCCATAGCTTCTTCGGTTTCTACTGATTTCTTTTCTACAAGATCTATTTTGCCTCCAACCATAACAATTGGTATTTTTGCCTTTGATTCAGATACAAAATATTCAAAAATTGAGAGCCAATCATCAATATCTCGTATACTAGAATACCTTGTCGTATCAAACATAAAAATTCCTCCATTTGCGCCCTTAGCAAAGCTAGGTAAAAGCACTCTGAAACGTTCTTCCCCTGCAAAATCCCATATTCGAAGTGTTACAGTTTTATCCTCAAGTTCTATGTTTTTAATGCTAAAATCTGCTCCGATTGTCATCTTTATATCTTCTTCAAAGATCTGTGTCACAAATCTTTTTATTAGCGTTGTCTTACCAACACCACCTGCGCCAAATATGCATAATTTATAAGCCAGCTTCTCTTCTATGTTTAACACCTTATATTAGATTGATAAAACATTCCTTTTCCAAAATATCTTTTATAACCTATAAATACTTTTTTCTTTGAAATTGATTTAAGATTTATTAATAATGTTATTTATTTTTTGTGTTCTTTATGTATATTTTACTGTTTCTACTACAATTTATAAAAATTTGATTTTCAATATAATTAAATTTTTAAAGATATAAAAAAAGCTTGAGTATTCATTACTTAATAATGTCAGTTATGAAGCAAGTTTCAATAATCTTTATACCTGAAATTTGTGATATTTTATCTTCAATCAAGGGGTTGAATCTATCAATTGAGGTAAGATCTACCCTCAGAAGTAACCCACAATCACCTGATAACCGCCAAATATTAGAAATTTCTTCAATGGTAGATAATTCTTTCAAAATTCGTTTAACATCTTTAAAATCAGGCTCAATTTTTATAGTTGCATATATTTTTTGTCCTGTGTCGATATCATAATCAATTGTAAATTTTTGTATTATTCCTTCCTCTTTCAGCCTTTTTACTCTCCTTCTTACAGTTGCTTCTGTTTTCTGTATTTTCTCAGAGATCTCATTGAATGACATTCGACTATTTTCTTGAAGTAGTTCTAATATTTTTTGATCAATAATATCCATAATTTTTAAAACTCTGACTAATTTGAATCAATTCAATAAAAAATTATTTGCTTTATTAGTAAAATATGATAACTTGTTTATTAATTCATACCTCAAACGAGAGGAAAATGAAATATTTTAACTATTTAAATTTAATAAAAGTGTTTTTATAATAAAAGTATCTCTTTTTATACCTATTCTCCATTCTAATAAGATGATGTTTAAGATCAAATGAGATAATGTACGTTTTGCACTCATATTGATGACTAATATCGATAAATAAATTATTTATTTTTTAAAAAAAATTTAATATTTTGAAGATTTTTACTATCATAGAAGATTTTAAATTTAATATTAACAGTTAAAATTTTGTTTCTTAACTTAATTTGACATAAAAGTTATGATGAAAAAATGAGTAATAATCAATATGATTTAGTTATTATCGGAGCTGGACCCGGAGGTTATCATGCAGCTATTAGAGCTGCCCAATATGGAGCAAAAGTTGCTTTAATTGAGAAAGATAAACTGGGAGGTACATGTCTTAATAGAGGCTGTATTCCTACAAAAGCTTTATATGCATCTTCTCATTTAATCGAAAAAATTAAAGAAGCTGATGAATTTGGAATAGAAGTTTCTGATTTCAAACTCTCTTTTTCTAAAGCTGTAGAACGGAAAAATCAGGTTGTAAAAGAATTAGTAGATGGAATTGAAGCTTTAGAGAAGGGTTGGAAAAACGATATTTATAATGGATTTGGGAAGATAATCGGAGGAAATATTGATACTGGATTCGAAATCTCAATTGAAGGTGAAAAAAATACAACTATTAAAGCAAAAAGAATAATTATTGCTACTGGATCATCTCCGGCTTTAATTCCTGCTTTCAATATCGATCATGAAAGAATTTTAACGAGTGACGATATTCTAGATCCTAATTTTAAGATAATTCCAAAACGATTATTAATTATAGGTGCTGGAGTTATAGGTTGTGAATTTGCTAATATCTTTGCAACTTTTGGAAGTAAGGTTACTATGTTAGAATATCTTTCCTCTCCTATTGCTACTGAAGAACCAATGATTGTTAAAGTACTTCAAAAAAAATTTGAAAATCTTGGCATAGATATTCATACAGCAAAAAATGTGCTATCTGTAGAAAATACAGGAAATGGTGTAAAGGCGACAACTTGTTCCACAGATGCTCCTCGTGATCAAACAGAAAATGCTGAAAAAGATATATTTGAAGCAGATTTGTGCTTAGTATCAATAGGACGTGCAAAAGAATCCAAAAATATAGGACTTGAGGTGTTAGGTATTGAAACAGAAAGAGGAGCTATTAAAGTAAATCCGAAAACTTTAGAAACCGCAGTGAAGGGAGTATACGCAATAGGTGATGTGACGGGTGGAATTATGCTTGCTCATGTTGCTTATCACGAAGCAGATGTTGCGGTAGCTAATTCCTTAACAAGTATTGGAGGTTTTCCTTCAGAAGAAATGAAAACTGATTATACTGTCGTACCAGCAACCATTTTTACTTCTCCTAATATCGGTTCTGTTGGATATAGAAGGAAGATAGCAAAGAATCTGGGTTTTGATGTGTTAATGGGACAATTTCCATATCAATCACTCAGTAAAGCTAAATGTATGGGAGAAGAAGAAGGTTTCATTATGGTACTGGCTGATAAAACTACACATAAAATTCTCGGTGCATCTTGTATCGGAGCTGAAGCCTCCGAATTAATAGCAGAAATAGCTTTAGCCATGAAACATGGTCTAACCATTCACGAGGTAACAGAAACGATTCACAGTCATCCCACAATTTCAGAATTAGTACTGGAAGGTTGTGAAGCTGTTGTAGGCAAATCTATCCACAAGAAAGGGCGCCCTATTCATCATTAACCAACACTCGACTGTATTGTTTTATAAAAAAAAAAAGGATTTCGATCTTAAAGATCGAAAATATATATTTTTATTCTTGAATATTACCACAAAGATACCCAGAAGGTCCAATTCCATGAAATAACGCTATTTGTTCTATCTTGTCCAATACCATCATACCAACTAACTTCATTCTCAATTGTATGCTCTCCCATATCTAATGTAAATGGTTCAAAAATATAGTAAAAAAATAACCACTTTACGGGTTCCCCAGCTATTAATCCTTCCGGATCATCCCACCAGAATTTATTTAATATTAAT